>MWCE01000062.1 GCA_002069895.1 Bacteroidetes bacterium ADurb.Bin234
GCTGTATCATCATTTTTTTTGATGGCAGATCCAAGTTTAAATCCTGACATTTCACCCATCATAACATCAAGCAAGAATAAGCGGTAAATACTTAGATCTTGCTTAAGTGCTTCTTCTGCAGAATATGCTACATCAACAATAAAACCGGCTTTTTCAAGATTATATTGAAGTATTTCGCACAAATCTTCTTCGTCGTCAACAACTAGGATACGTTCTGTCATGGTGTTTTGATATTGTTTTATTAGCAAAAGTATACATTATTTTTTAAAAACAAAGTATACTGCTAAAGTTAGGAATATAAAACCAACTAAGTGGTTCCATCTCAAAGTTTCTGTTTTAAATGCGAGTGTAGAAAATACTGAAAATACAACAAGTGTGATAACTTCTTGTATCACCTTTAGTTCAAGTAATGAGAATGGACCTCCATTGCCCTTAAAACCAACTCTGTTTGCCGGTACCTGAAAACAGTATTCAAAAAATGCGATGCCCCAACTAATCAAAATTATTGCAATTACAGGTAGAGTTGAAAACCATTTGAATTCTTTGAATTTGAGATGACCATACCAAGCCAGTGTCATAAAGGTATTTGACACTACTAACAATAAAATGGTATAAAAACCTTTCATTTTATTTTACTGTTTATTTGTTTGTAAGTAACTTGTTTAAATCGTCACAAATGCTAAGTTCTCCGTTGACTATGCATACATTTTCAGCTTTTGCACGAACACAAAGTCGCATTTCAGGCAATTTATAAATGTCATGATAAAAGATTTGTTTAACTCCATCAATGCTGACACGAACTTGGGATACAAATTCGTCCATACTGCGTAAGGGGCTTTTGTATGCGATTTCTACACGTGCAATTACTGCATCAATGCCTTTCGCATGTAAGTCGGCAAAACTTATTCCTTTTGTGAGTATAAATTCGTGCCTTGTGTGTTCCATATAGTGTTGGTAGTTGGCGTTATTTACAATTCCTTGCAGATCGCATTCGTAGTCGCGCACCTTAAACTTCAATTCAAAATCGGGATTCTTCATGTTAATTTTAAAACTAAATTACAATTTATTCTCTTTTATATTGATTAGAATAAACTATTTGATATCCTATTAAACGGTCGTAAATACTGCCGAATGGATGATGATATACATAAACTATATATTCATTATCAGTTTCCCATTTGTTTCCTTCAATCTCTTTCGTACTTCCTTTTTTTTCGCCGAATGGAACAAAAGCATACATATAATCATATCCGCCCTGTTTTAAAAGTAAAGTCTTTTCGTATGAACCGGTTTGATAATTGTATTGCATTCGAGAATTATCGTCAAATCTATTTCCTGTGATGTCACCCAAAATATAAATTTCCCCACTTAAATAAGGAATCTCCATAGCTAGAGAAAAATGAGTAAAGAAATAATCTCCTTCTGTTTCTGAATAATCAGAGTTTTGAACATTGATGATGTATCTGCCGGCAATATCTTGCCAATATTCGTATTCTTTATTTGATTTTATAATATCAGGATACAAGGTAGCATGATAATATGGTTTGAAATAAGCGATACTTTCAATTTGTCTACTAATTACGCGTGTAGAAGAAATATCAAACTCACGATATTCGTTTCCGGCTTCAAAAATAAGATTCTTGTTGAGTTTGTAATTTATTTTATGCTGTTCGTAAAAGCTCGGTTGTGTAAGCACGGCTTGATTATCTGTGCGCCGATTTTGTTGCACTATAACTTTAAGTTCGGTTGACGGCTGATTAATTGCATAGTCAGGATAATCAATGGATAATTCCATTTGTTGATAATCTTTTTTATAACTGATGTCTGTGATAGGGCTTACCGTGCAATTAATTTGAACCAAACTTTCAACTACCATGAATCTAGCTGTTAGCACAGGATTATCCTTGTCGTTATCAGGATATACTGAAATAATATAGTTGCCAGATATAGTACATGTTACATCTTCGTTTGGAAATGTAAGCGTATAATGCGTATATGGAAAATATGTATTGACAGAGCTCTCGTAATTTCTAATAAACCCTCCATCGAAACCATTCAAATACTGAAATTCGTTTAGCTTAGATTTTGTCCAATCTGCATTGCAATGAATAATACTGTAAGAGTAGGTATTTATCTCCGGTGATAAGTCATCAAACGACAATGTAACTTTATCTTTTCCGCCTAACTCTATAATAGGGTAGTATGGCTTCCGTGAAAAGTTTTCAATCTGAACTGTTTTGATGTTTTTGTTCAGAGATTTTGTTTCGTATACAATATTGTCTGCAAAACTGTATGTAAGTATCATGCAGGCAATATATATCAAGCTGAATTTTTTCATGCTGCAAAGTTATAAAATTTGGCTGAAAGGAATAATATTTAGGGCTATAATTGAGATGCCAAATAATTAACACATTAACTGCACAAATCTATTCATAATGTGTAATAAAATCTAAGCTTATTGTTTGTTTCTTATGCATTTCCATAGGTGTTTTTTTGGGGGGATTCAAGACTTTAAAAAAACTCTCAATTTTGCTGTTTTTTCGATAAAAATACATTGTGTTATGGAATAAAAAAAGTAATTTTGCGGAGTTTTTTAAAAAGACACTAATATATAACATTTTATGGCAGGTGTAATCAAATTAAAGAAAGGCCTTGACATTCGACTCGATGGAGCATCTGAATTAGTCTATGGTCGAGCATCACAATCGGAAATGATAGGGTTTAATCCCGATGATTTTTATGGTATGGTGCCAAAGCCGGTTCTCAAACCGGGTGATGCCGTGAAGATAGGAACAGTATTATTCGTAGACAAGAATCACCCTAATTTAAAGGTTGTTTCTCCTGTTAGCGGCGAGTTGGTGGCAGTTAATCGCGGTGAACGTCGCAAAATTTTGGACATCGTAGTTAAAAACGATTTCAAAATGAAGCAAGAAAGTATAAAGGCTGTTGATTTAAATTCTTCAGCAGATGAAATTAAACAATCACTATCGGATGCAGGTATGTTTGCCTTTATTAAACAACGTCCTTACGACGTTATGGCAAATCCTGATGATACTCCTAAAGCTATTTTTATTTCTACTTTTGATAACGCCCCTCTTTCTCCGGATTTTGATTTTATCTTTAAAAACGAACAATCCGATTTTCAAAACGGAATAGATGCATTGTCTAAAATTGCACCTGTTTATGTTGGAATCAAAAATGGAACAACAACATTCTCTCATGTAAAAAATGCTACAGTTACTACATTTGAAGGAAATTATCCTTCATGTAATGTGGGTGTTCAAATTAATAAAGTTAATCCTATTAATAAAGGCGATATCGTTTGGACAATAACAACTCAAGATGTTGTGTGCATAGGACGTTTTGTAGGTAAAGGCCTTCTTGATTTTTCTAGAACTATAGTACTTGCAGGAACGGAAGTTGATCAGAAAGCTTATTACAAAATGATTTTGGGTGAATCCTTAGCACAAATTCTAAAAGCAAATGTATACGAATCAACTGCTCGTATTATTTCAGGTAATCCTCTTTCGGGAAAACAGACAACTGTTGATGCTTGGTTGAGTCCGTTCGTATCACAAATTACCGCTTTGAAAGATGGTAAAGACGAGCATGAATTTATTGGTTGGATAATGCCTCGTTTTGATAAATACAGCGAAAGTGGTTCTTTCTTTACAAAATTTTTGATGAAACTTTGTCCTAAGAAAACCTTCAATTTTGATACTCGTATTTTAGGCGGACATCGACAAATGATAATGTCCGGTGAATATGATAAGGTAATGCCAATGGATATATATCCTGAATATTTGATAAAAGCAATATTAGCAGGAGATATCGATAAAATGGAAGCTTTGGGCATTTATGAAGTGATTCCTGAAGATTTTGCAGCTGCCGAATTTGTATGCTCTTCTAAAATGGAACTACAACGCATAGTGCGTGAAGGTTTGGATATGTTGCGTAAAGAAATGTGTTAATTGAAAATTAGAAAACAAAATAAAATGAATGCGTTAAGAAACTTAATCGATAAAATTAAGCCTACCTTCTCAGAGGGAGGCAAATTATCGATGTTCCGCTCTGTGTTCGACGGCTTTGAAACTTTCTTGTTCGTGCCGAACGAAACATCAAAGCCTATAGGTGCCCAAATTCATGATGCTGTTGATTCAAAACGTATTATGATAATGGTAGTGATCGCCTTGATTCCCGCTCTCTTGTTTGGTATGTACAATATAGGATACCAACACTTCTTGTCTATTGGTCAGTTGGCAACAACAGGCTTTTTCCCTATGTTCTGGTATGGCTTTTTATCTGTACTACCTAAAATCATCGTAGCATATGCAGTTGGTTTGGGTATAGAATTTACCGTAGCACAATGGAAAGGTGAAGAAATTCATGAAGGATTTCTTGTAACAGGATTTTTAATTCCTATGATAGTTCCTGTTGATTGTCCATTATGGATTTTGGCAATAGCAACTGCTTTCGCTGTAATCTTTGCTAAAGAGATTTTCGGAGGTACCGGAATGAATATATTAAATGTAGCATTAATTACACGTGTATTTTTATTCTTCGCATATCCAACAAAAATGTCAGGAGATAGTGTTTGGATACGTACCGACGATGTATGTGGAATAGGTGAAGGGCAATTAGTTGATGGATTTACAGGAGCAACACCTCTTGGTCAACTGGCAACTGCAACCGGTTCAACAATTAACTTAACTGATGCAGCGGGAAATTCAATAAGTATATTAGATGCCATTTTGGGATTTATACCGGGTTCAATAGCAGAAACAAGTGTAATAGCTATAGCATTAGGTGCTATCTTATTATTAGTTACGCGTATTGCAAGTTGGAAAACAATGCTTTCTGTTTTTCTAGGTGGTGCATTTATGGGCTTTATATTTAATGTAAGCGGAATAGATACAGCTGCTGCTAACTTACCTTGGTATTATCACTTAGTATTAGGTGGCTTTGCTTTTGGTGCTGTGTTTATGGCAACAGATCCGGTTACATCATCACGTACCGAAACCGGTAAATGGATATATGGTTTCTTAATAGGTGTTATGGCCATAGTTATTAGAGTTTTGAATCCCGGATATCCTGAAGGTATGATGTTAGCTATATTACTTATGAACTTGTTTGCTCCACTAATTGACTATTATGTTGTTCAACGTAATGTATCAAAAAGAGTAAAACGTATAGCAAAATCAGTTAAACAATAAAATCCGAAGAAAATGAATACGAATAGTAATACATATACGGTTATATACGCTTCGGTCGTAGTAATTGTGGTAGCATTCTTGATGGCTTTTGTAGCTGCTTCTTTAAAAGAAAAACAAGACGAGAATGTTGTACTTGATAAGAAAAAACAAATTCTTAGTGCATTGAATGTAGATACCAAAGATAAAGATGCAGCTCAATTGTATAAGGATTGTGTTAAATACGAATATATTCTTAATACAAAGGGTGACACATTAGCTACAGAAGGTGGATTCTCAATTGATGTAAAAGTTGAAAATTCTAAACCTTTAGAAAAACGTCAATTACCTTTGTACGTATGCAATATTGATGGTGCAACTAAATATGTAATTCCAATGAGAGGAGCCG
Source organism: Bacteroidetes bacterium ADurb.Bin234 (assembly GCA_002069895.1). Taxonomy (GTDB): domain Bacteria; phylum Bacteroidota; class Bacteroidia; order Bacteroidales; family WCHB1-69; genus UBA5266. The sequence goes on from MWCE01000062.1 coordinate 5,599, forward strand.
GTTTGTGGGGTCCTATTTGGGGATACATTGCTTTAAATGATGATAAAAACACTGTGTTCGGTGTTTATTTCTCACATGAGAGCGAAACCCCCGGTTTAGGTGCAGA
>MWCE01000063.1 GCA_002069895.1 Bacteroidetes bacterium ADurb.Bin234
AGGCAATCTATATGGAACTGCTGTTATTAATCTCAAAGCAGGAGAAGTTATTGAACAAACCGTGTGGCTTAAACCGATAGTTAAATAACAAGAAAATTTGTATTTGAATCATTCTCTTGTTTAGTCTATTTGAATAAATTTAATGAAAGGAATATTTACCTTAATTACAACAAATCAAACAACTGCACATTCCCCCCTTAAGCTTTTAATTGATCAAGGATTATCCTATTTAGCTCACAGAGGAAAACATAAACAATACCAAGGGTTTTTTGTTAATTCAAACAATGAAAACATGGGAATGGGCTTATCCTCTTCCAATGTTGAAGACAGTATTCAATCCGACGGGATTAATTATATTGCTTTCGATGGCACTTTGCATAATAGCATTTCTATAAAAGAAAAATTGCAAATTAAAAACGAAATTGCCGATGCCGATTTAATTTTAGCAGCTTATAATCAATGGGGAGAAGAAGCATTTTCATTTTTAGAAGGATATTTTAGTTTATGTTTTTTCGATACTAAAAGAAAAAAGTTATACGCTTTACGTGATCCTTTTGGTGTTCGTCCACTTTTTTTTGCTCAATCTAGTGGATTTATTGCCATTGCATCCGAAATCAGAGCCATTTATTCAGTTATTCCTGAAATCAGAAATTTTAATCGATCGATGATTTTCGATTTTTTAGTGTTGGGAAATATTGCACGTCATTCCCAACAGTTTTTTCCCGATATCATAGAATTGAAACCGGCACATTTCCTTGTTTATTCCTTTGAATATAATACATTAAAAATTAAACCATATTATGCACTTCCTTACCGTAGTTGTGTTGGACGCTTTGAAACGGACGTAGCACATGAAGCTGTTGTTACGATCAAACAATTATTTTTTAATGGAATTGAAAAACATATAAAAAAGGAAAATACATTGGCTGTCGGATTAAGCGGAGGTTTAGACAGCTCTTCTATATGTTGCTCCATAGCAGCTTTATATAAAGATTTTCCTTTAACTGCTTTTACAATTACCAATGAGTGCGATGAAGGGGAATCTCTATTAGCAGAAAGAATTATTAATAAAACAAATACCAAATGGGTGAAAGTTTTATGTACTTCCCGTCAGTTACTAGATGAATTGGAAGATATTAACTATTATCATAATATACCGATTTTCAACGCCAGTTCTTTTGCACAATATAAATTAATGGAATCGGCTCATCAACATGGATTTACTTCCTTAATGGATGGTCAGGGAAGCGATGAAATGTTTGCCGGTTACAATTATTATTTTATATCTTTTATTAATGAATTATCATCGGAATGGATGTGTAAAGATTGGATTCGTGAATCTAAATGCCTTTCAAATGCCAATCTATCATACAAATACATTGTTTCCGAAACATTTAAAAATTATTTTAAACAGATTTTCGGTAAAAAAATTTCAACGGTCTTAAGTAGGAAATCAATATTATCTTGTATTCAAACAGAAGCACGGCAAAGCTATTTCCACCAAGAAGGCAGTTTTAATTCCACAAAAGAAACTTTGAATGATTATTTATATGAAAGTTATATCGAACATCTTCCACATATATTACGATGGGGTGAACATTCGGCCGCACGTTTCGGGATGGATTGTTTAATGCCTTTTGCCGACAACAAAGCTTTAACTGAATATGTTTTTAATATTCCGTCCATTTATAAAATTCATTCAGGTTTTAGTAAATTTTTACTTAGAGGTGCCATGAAAGATATTGTTCCCGATGAGATCAGGTTAAATAAGCAAAAATTAGGATTTTATACCCCTGATATATGTTGGATTTCAGAAATAGCAAATGATATTAAACATCGCATTAAAGGGCTTCCCGATCCGGAAAATATTATCAATAAAGATTTTATTATAAAAAATTGGGATACTCTATTTAGGTCAAACGATCAAGAGTTTAAACGTTTTATTTTTCGTTGTTTCAGTTATTTGGTTTGGCGTAATACTTGGGAATAACCTTTTGTTTTTTTTATGGATTAACACGAAACAGGGTATATTTTAATATCAATTCAACAATTAAAAGCCCTAAGGCTATTAATAAGAAAGGGAAAAACTCGTCCGATTTATTGGTGAAGCGTGTTTCGCTAATACGTGTTTTCTCCATTTTGTCAATTTCTTCATACACGGCTTGCAGTTTGGATTTATTTTGTGCACGGAAATATTTTGCATCGGTTTCGGCGGCAATTTTCTTTAAAAGCATTTCATCTATTTCCACTTCGGTGTAAATAATTCCATAGCCAGGAATGTTAATAGGAGCTTGACCTATTGTTCCACAACCAATGGTATAAACACGGATGCCGAATGTTTTTGCGATTTCGGCAGCTGAAAGCGGGTCCATATAACCGGCATTATTTACGCCATCAGATAATAAAATAATTACTTTACTTTTGGCTTTGCTTTCGCGTAAACGGTTAATGGCTGTTCCCAAACCGTCGCCAATGGCTGTTCCGTCGTCAATAATTCCGAATGCTGTTGTTTCTAAGGCAGTAAGTAAAGTTCGGTGATCGCTTGTTAACGGACATTTTGTATATGCTTCGCCGCTGTATACCACCAATCCTATTCTATCGTCGGGACGGTTTTCTATAAATGTTTTTATTACACTTTTCGATGCTTCCAAACGGTTAGGTCGGAAATCCATTGCCATCATACTTCCTGATATGTCTAATGCCATGATAATATCAATACCTTCCACATCGACAGTTTTGCGTGATATGGATGATTGAGGGCGTGCTAATGCAATCATAATAAAGGTTAAAACCAACATACGTAGAAGAAAAGGAAGATAAAACAACCGTTGTTTCCAATTTTTTACAGTGTTTTTAAATGGAATGTCGGACGATACTTGTAAACTTGCCTGTGTTTTTTTATGTTTCCAAATATAAAAACCTATTAATAAAGGGATCAGTAATAATAAAAACAAATAACCTTTATCGGCAAATTCCAAGCTTTTCAGATAAGCAATGATATAAGATATTTTATTCATAATTATGCTTCCACTTTTTTATCTATTTGTTCTTCCAATACTTTAGTTGCATTAACAAAATCCAACACATGGGTAAAAGCTAATTGGTTTTCGTTTGGCAAGGGTTGTCCTTTGGCAAATTTAACCATGTCGGCAAGATGTAAAGTAAATTGAATGTTATTTATGTGTTCGGTTTCAATGTTTTGTTGCATCAGTGATTGAATGATTTCATCGCTAACCATTTCCATGGCTTGAATATTCCATCGGTTTTCAATATACATTCGGAAAATTTCACTTAATTCGGAATAATATAATTTATATTCCCCTTGTTGCCATAATTTTTTTAAACGCAATGATTCCAATGCGTTTAATGCAATTATATGGGCAGGAATTTTTTCTTTTTCTTTTAATTTGGGTAATATGGGTTTTTTATTTCGCAGACGGATGATGAACCATATTCCCAATCCTATGATTAGAGCAGATGCAAGGAATAGTAAAACATAAGGTAGAATTTCACCTAATGTTAAAGGAACCCTGAGAGGAGGTTTAATGTCTTTAATAGCGGCAGCCGTATCAACGGCAAGTGTGTTTACATGTATGTGTATGGGATTAGTCTCTCCTAATAATACCGAATCGAAATCATAGAAGGATAATGCAGGTATGGTGTAATATCCGGAATCATAGGATGTAAGTATAAATTTTTGTCTGAAAACTACGTTTTGATTATTTGTGTCAACACCGATTATAGAACGTTCAATAATTTCAATTCCTTTAAAACAGGTGTCGCTGATAGGAGGAAATAATACTTTTGTATGTTTATCACCGGTAAAAGAAAGTTGAAATGTTAAATGATCGCCAATTAAGATGTGATTGGAATCGACTTTTGCCTCTGCCCGAAAGTTCTGAGCATTAAGAAATAAAGGAATTATACAATATATTATTACCAACAATCTATTTAAGCTGTTACTCATTTTCTTAATCTGTTTTTAATTTTCATGAAAGTTCTTAAATATTCAATTAAATTATCTATTTAACGAACAACTGTTTTGAAATATTTTATTTTTCTTTTGCATAAAAAAAACATACGCTATTTGAATTTAAAATTCCAAGAAATAGAAGGCATAATCGGGAATAACGACATTTGATATGCGGTATTGTTAATGGTAAATGTTTCGGTGTTAATGAGGGTGTTAATAGAAATAAAGAAAGGATTCCGACGATTATACACGTTGTAAACCGAGAAGTTAAGCGAGTGCTCAAAACGTTCGGTACGGCGCAGAATCCAGTTAATGGATATATCAAGTCGATGATAGGGTGCAATGCGGTAAGCGTTTTTTTCGCTATATTCAGTAATAAGGTTATATCCCAAAAAATAAAATCCTACCGGAATGGTCATGGTGTTACCGGTGGCATAAACCCATACCAAAGAAGTGTTTAAATTGGGGAGTATTTCATAGGATAGCATAATCGACACATCGTGTCGTCGGTCGTTTTTGGCATAAAATTCTTTTCCCCCGTTGAGTTCGGGGAACTTCCTTTTAGCCCATGATAAAGTATAACCTAACCAACCCGTTAGTTTTCCCTTGGTTTTGTTAAAGAAAAATTCAATTCCGTAACCATAACCTTTGCCTTGGGTGTATTGATATTCTAATCCGGAGATAATTTCGGTGAATGGAGAATAGCCTTCTTTATATTCGGTAAGATTTTTCATGTCTTTGAAATAAATTTCAATGGAAGTTTCGATCATATTATTAATGAAATTTCTATAAACTCCTATGGCGTATTGATTTCCTATTTGAGGTTTTACCAAGGCATTGCATGGAATCCAAGCATCGGTAGGTAATGATATAGTTGATAATGCAACTTGATGGATGTATTGGTAATTATGTGTATAGGATGCTTTTATAGAGGTCATTGAATCAATGGAGATTCTTAATGACAATCTTGGTTCAATTCCCCAATAAGGTTTTATTCTTTCTCCTTTTTTATAAATTATTGAATCGGTAACTCTTCCTAATTCATCAAGGGTAAAACTTTTAAAGGGGCCTATATGTTCAAAATAGGAAGCACGTACGCCGATATTAAATTTGAATCTTTTTCCTATATCAAATTCATCCAATGCATAAACGCAAGCTTCGTTCGCATAATATATGCCGGGTGTTTGCACATTCATGGTTACACTACCCGATATGGCGGAATAAGTGTTGGGAGTAAAGGTATGGTTGATGTAATCGGCCCCGAATTTTAATAAATGTTCGGGATTGGGTTGATAACTTAATTCTGTCTTTGCGGTATAATTCCGAATGCCCGATTCAATGGTGAAATTATAAATATCTAATTTTACGTCGGTATTAAAATTGTAATCGCTAAACAATAAGGAAGTATTTAAAAATAATTTACGGGTAATATTATAATTCCAACGCAATGATACGGAAGTATTTTTCCATTTAAAAATTGATTGAATGTTGTTTGAACTTGTACTTGTGCTTTTGAATCCATAAATATCCGATCCGTGGTAACCGCTTAGAAACACACGATGTTTATTGTTAATAATCCAGTTAACTTTTCCGTTTATATCGAAAAAATAGAATCGCATACCTTTTAATTCTGAGTCTTTATGCAAAAAGGGTTGAATCAAAGCATCAACATAAGTTCTTCTGCCGGAAGCTAAAAACGATACTTTATTTTTAACGATAGGGCCTTGAATATTCAATCGAGAATAAATCAATCCGATTCCACCATCGATTTCATATTTTTTCATATTTCCTTCTTTCATATTTACATCCAATACGGATGATAATCGGCCACCAAAGTTTGCCGGCATCCCTGCTTTTGTCATTTCGGCCGAACGAATGGCATCAGTATTAAAGATTGAGAAGAATCCGAATAAATGTCCTACATTGTATATCGTTGCTCCATCCAATAACACCAAGTTCTGATCAATACCACCGCCTCTTACATAGTATCCCGAATTGCCTTCTCCTGAACTTTGTACTCCGGGTAGCAATTGAATGGTTTTTATTAAATCGGCTTCACCGAAGAACATTGGCATTTTTTTTACCGCTTCGATTTTTATCTCCGTTTTCCCCATGTCGGTTGTTTCAACATTTTCATTTTTGCGAGTATCGGTAATGATTACTTCAGCCGCTTCAATGCTGATAGGCTCAAGTTCTATGTTCTTGGTAATATTGGCTTGTAGACGTATGGTATCGGCATAAGTTTTATAGCCGACAAAAGATACTTGAAAGGTGTAGGTTCCAGCATCAACGGTTAAAGAATAGAATCCATAAGTATTAACGGTTGTTCCTTTATAGTTTTCTTTGGTATAGACCGTAGCTCCGGTCATAGCTTCTCCGTTGGAGGCATCTTTTACATATCCGCTTATGGTATATTTCTTTTGGGCATATCCATTGCTTAGTAGGAATATACTAATGAAAAAATATATTATATAAAGTTTTTTCATAAATAGCGATTCGAGTATTTTAAACGTCAGTTTGTTTAAAATGTTGTTTTACTCGAAAAATACATCTTTAATTTTGTAACTCGAAAAATTATATTTTCTAACAACAAAATTTTTCTTTTCTAAGGCGAAAATTTTTGAAAACAAAAAAAGGTATTCTATACGGTTTTACACCAAAGAACCGTAAAGTTTAAAATGCGTAAGATTCGTAATTGTTTTTCTTCCGCTTCCTTTTAAAACATTATCCTTGGAAAAAGGCCTTTATTCTTTCCTTTTTTCTTAAAAGCAATAAAAAGCGGGAGCTTTATTCTTCTCCTGTTTTATTTCAACATTTTAAGAAATTCAACTGTTAAATCCCACACTTCTTTAACGGTCTTTATAAGCAAACGTTCATCGGGTGAATGTACACCGCGAAGGGTAGGACCGTAAGAAATCATATCCATATCGGGATATTTTTCTCCTATTAAACCGCATTCTAATCCTGCATGTATGGCAAGCACTAATGGCTCTTTTTGATATAAATTAATATATGCTTGCTTTAATATATTCAAAACCTGCGAATTTGGATTAGGTGTCCAACCGGGATAACCTTCGTTGTGTTCCACATCGGCATTCATCAAATCGAAAACGGAAGCTACCATATTACATGCGTCATCTTTTTTACTTTCGATAGATGAACGTTGACTGGTAACCACAACGATCTTTTTATCATCCATTTTAACGGATGCTAAATTGGTGGAGGTTTCCACAAAATTTTCAATATCTTGTGCCATCGCTAAAACACCATGAGGACATGCATAAAGGGCTTGTACTAAATCGCACTGTGTAAATTCGTCAATAATAAATGCAGGAGCTTTGGTGGATTCAATGAATATTTCTACTCCCGGATCGGTAACTTTGAGTTCACTTTTAACGGTTTTATTAAAGCTATTAATAAAAGTTTTGAATTTTTCTTTTTGATGTTCCGGAACCATTACTACCGCTTTCCCTTCGCGTGCAATGGCGTTATGTAGGTTGCCCGCGTTGATTTCGGCAAGACTGACATCGAAAGTAAAAGTTCCTTCATAAAGGATACGGTTTAATATTTTAACGGCATTTCCCAAGTTTTTGTTTATATCATCACCACTGTGCCCGCCTTTGAGTCCTTTAACGGTAATAACATATGGATATGAATTTTCCGGAATAGGTTCTTTTTTATACTCAATGGTGGCAACAGTGCTTTTTCCTCCTGCACATCCAATGAAAAATTGTCCTTCATCTTCCGAATCAAGGTTTAACAGCATTTTTCCTTTCAACCATCCCGATTGTAAAGCAAATGCTCCCGTTAATCCGGTTTCTTCGTCAACCGTAAATAAACATTCTATCGGACCGTGTTGCAAGCTGTTGTCTTCAAGTAATGCAAGTGCTATTGCCATTCCTATACCGTCGTCGGAACCCAGTGTGGTTCCTTTCGCTTTCACCCATTCACCGTCAATATATGGTTGAATGGCATCGGTATCGAAATTGAACGCTACATCATTGTTTTTCTCACATACCATATCCATATGACTTTGAAACACGATCGCTGTGATTGCTTCTTTTCCTTTTGAAGCGGGTTTGCGTATCAATACATTCCCTGCTTCGTCTTTTAATGTTTCCAAACCCAGACGTTTGCCTGTTTCCATTAAATAGTTTATCATTTTCTCCTCTTTTTTCGAGGGATGTGGAATTTGACATATTTCAAAAAAATATTTCCATACGCTTGCCGGTGCTAAATTTAAGATTTCGTGTTTCATATCGAATATTATTTTATTTTAATTATTTTCTTCTTTTTTTGATTTGCAAATGTAAATAAAAATATCTAACCACAAACAAATGAATTCAAGTCATCCGTATACTTTTTATATAAAAAAAGGCTATGTTCTATAATAAGTAAGATAAAAAGCGATATAGTTGTAGCATGAAAATAAAAGAATTAGGGAAAGGGATTTTCGAAAGCAAAAAACGAGGCTTCAGTGATGAGACGATATCTGTAATTATCAGTGCGGATAGAAGAGGAATATATCCAGTACAATCGTCCTTTTGTAGATTTGTGTTTGATTACTGACTTTCATAACAAAATATTTAGTCATCCCGTTTTCATTTGGAACTGCACAGTAATACTTTTCTTCCGGATGTCCGGGTTTTGATTTTTCAATTATTTTTACTTTAATTC
>MWCE01000064.1 GCA_002069895.1 Bacteroidetes bacterium ADurb.Bin234
ACAAAATTACTTAAATTGGTATGCTGTCATTGATATAATTGAAAAAGCAATTAATCCTGCTAAACAAACAGCCAAGATGATCATTGCATCAACTGTTGCATGGGAACAATTTAAAAATATATGCAATTTACAATATCTATATTAGAACACAGCCATTTTTAATTGTTTTTTTGTGTCATGTACCGAGATTTTTTTTCGTGCCGAAAAAATCAGGTTTTGGAACATAAATGATTTAACTATAAACTTCATAATCGTCTTGCGACCTGCGACTACAAAAATACTTTTCTTCCGGATGTCCGGATTTTGATTTTCCAATTATTTTAGCTTTAATTGCCATAATTATTTGATATTTAATGTTTTAAAAATATTTTTGTATATTTTTGATATTGAAATACATACAAATGTATTTATGCGGCATAAGACCCCCTTGAACCAAGTTAGGTTCAAAAAAATACTGCCTTGGTTTGCTTTTGAACCAAGCTTCGTTCAGCGTGAACGTAACTATGTTGGGACTCCAACCAAGGCACTATTTTACGCAAGCAAGCTTGGTTCAAGGGGGATGTATGCAGCATGTTGTAAAATACAATAAATAAGGCTATTAAGATTGTATTTTTCATGGTTAATTTGCAATTAGAATATTAAAAATGATATAAATTTAAGGCTATGTTCTAATTTACAATGTCTATATTAGAACACAGCCTTATTTAATAAATAAATAAAAGCTTTTAAAATTAAAAAAAAGTGTAATAGATAGAAATAAAGATTAATACTGTACAAAATAACTCCAATTTATAGTATTGATATTGAACGCCAATAATAATATTTTTGTAAAAGTAAAGGATATATTAATAATATGTGTATATTCGAAGCCAAATTAAAAAAAAAGTTACATCTGACAAAGGGCTTAAATATCAAAGCATTAAATTTTACATAAACTTTTATAAAAGATAAAAAAATTAAAAAAAATTAAAAAGTATTAGTTTTAAGCTTAGATAATCAAGATAAGATAATAAGCTTTTTAAATAAGAGATATAAAAATTAAAATCTACAGAAATGAAAAAAATTTTAATAATTACAGGATTGTTGGCATTTCTTTTTCTCGAACTACATTCCCAAACTACGGTAACGACTCAAAATTTTGACGGCACTGTAAATTGGACAGTAAGTCCAACCGGTTCATGGATTAGCAATTCGATATATTACGTTAGTAGTCCAAAATCTTATCACGGATATGTTCCGAATCAATTAAAAGATTCAATAATATTAACAACACCATTTTATGATTGCTCGGCCTATGGATTTGTGTGGTTAAGTTTTAATCATATCTGTAAGTTAGCCAGTAGCGATATAGCACAAATAGAAATACAAGAGAATTTAGCCGGATCGCAATGGAAAAAATTACCTTCAAGCTGTTATTTAGGAAGTAATCCGGCAGCTTATAATCAACAACGGTTTAATCAAAACAGTTATAACGACTGGCAACCGGGTGATTCATTGGCCACTCCCACTAATTCCTGGTGGAAAGAAGAACGTTTCGACATATCAGCCGAAGCCGGTTGGGGTATTGTACGTTTCCGATTTAAAATTATCAGAGGAAGTACTATTGGAACTCAATTTGCTTACGGATGGTTGTTGGATAATTTCGAGCTTAGGGGTGGTTCACATGAATTAGACCCTCCAAAATTAACTTTACTTAATCCTGTTTATAAGGATACCGTATATGGCGTTGGACCTTTCAATATTCTTGCCAATGTTATTGATGCCGAAGATTCTTTGGTTAGATTAACGTACGCTATCAATAATGGATTCCCTTATCAGGTGATTATGCATAAACAAGGCGTAGATTTATATGATTTTACAATTCCTCAACTAGTCTATGGAACGGATGTAGACTATACAGTAAGAGCTGAGGACTCGGTTGGAAACTATATATCAGAAAGTCATTCTTTTATTAATATAAGACATCCCAATAATCCCGGATTTTTAAACGGTGCCGCCATGTATTCCATTGACACGCCACATACTGTCAAGGTAGTTGCCAATGTAACTTTACCTGTTTATATTAAGATTAAAAATACCGGATTAAATAACTTGAATAGTGCGGTTATTTATTGGAGTGTGAATGGAGTTATGAAACCAAGTTATAATTGGTCGGGAGGAAATCTGCCGGTTGATTTTGCCTCATCATCCTTTTATTTAGGGAGTTATACGCCAAGCTTAGGGTATGATACGATCCTTGTTTGGGTGAAAAATCCGAACGGATTAGTCGATTCTCTTGCAACCGATGATACACTTTCATTCATTACCTACGGGTGTAATACCATTTTTAAGGGGGAATATACCATAGGCGGGCCAAGTGGTAGTAGAAATTTCAGTAGTATTACGTCTGCTTTAAATGAACTTAGCTATTGCGGGATGTCGGGAAATACTGTTTTTAAAATTTATAACGGTACATATAATGAAAATATTAATTTAAATACTCCGATAGAAGGGATGGGGCAATTCGATACCATTACTTTTGTCTCGGCTTCGGGAAATACCGACAGTGTTATTATTAAATCTAATGCTGTTGCCGTTAGTCTGGCATATGTAAATAATATTGTATTTAAAAATTTAAGTATTGATGTTATTAACGGAACAAGAGGAATTTATTTTACAGGACCTTGTGAAAACATTGAGATTAATTCATGTAAAATAAAAGCAAATCCTACTACAACATCATCTACAAATGTTTGCATCTATAAAAGTTCCGGCACAGGTATAAGCGATAATATTCGTATTATAAATAATCAACTTGATGGCGGGTATTATAATATTTACTTTTACGGAGGAACAGGTTCAAGCTCACGCGCATCTCATATGATTTTTTCGGGTAATTTATTAACCAACGCTTATTATTATGCAACTTATTTTTATTACAATGATTTCGATCAATTATCCGACAATACGATTCGCTCTCGTTTAACAAACACATCGTCTTATTTCTATGGATTGCGTATGTATTATTGTGATGCTCCAAGTATTACGAGAAACAAAATCCATATCCCCTCATCAATCCTTTATCCTTATGCGATGTATATAGGTTATTGCAATACGGGAACAAATACAGCTGCTGTTTTAGTATCTAACAATGAAATCATATTAAAATCTACACAAAATTCTTATGGTATGTATATTATTTCATCCCGCATAGATATTATACATAATTCGATCCTTGCCATCAACCTTCCCAATGTAACTAATATGGGAATTTATATTTCAAGTGCAAGTGATTTGACTGTAAAAAACAATAATATAGTTGCAACGATACCTCTCTATATAAACAGTTTAACTTCACTTGGGACTACTTGGTTTTTTGATTACAATAACTATTTCAGTCCTTTAGGATATATAGGATATGCCTCAGGATATGTTTCAACGATGAGTAATTGGCGAAGCACTACGGGTCAGGATGCCCATTCTGTTAATGTTTATCCTTCGTTTGTTGATACTTCGGTGAATTTGAAAACAACCGGCGGCAATATTGTTTGCAATAGTTTATCAAATGTTACTACCGATATTAATGGTTTATCTCGCGGATTTATGACAACCATGGGCTCATATCATGATTTTATACTTAAAACCAATAACGTGATGCCTTACCGTTTATATTCTCCCGGCGATTTATCTATAGTAGGAGCCAATGATTCAGTTGTTGTTTCTGTGGTCAATATCGGATCAAACGCTGTTACATCCATGAAAATAAATTGGAAAGTTAACGGAGTACAAATGACGCAATATTCATGGGCAGGCTCTCTTGCACCCGGCGATACAACGCAACCGATAAAATTAGGTAATTTTATGACCTTACCCGGAGACAATGAAATTATTGTTTACACTTCATTGCCTAATAATCAAACCGATCAAGATGTTAAAAATGATACTATCAAAACCAGCACTTATGGATGTGATTCTTTAATGACGGGAACATATACTATCGGAACTGCAGGACATTTTGCTACCATTGCCGATGCTATGATCCGATTGAAAGCATGTGGTATTGCCGGACCGGTTACACTTGCTCTTTTCCCGGGTTTATATACCGAAAATATTATTTTTGAAGATACTATTCGTGGATGTAATGCAACCAATACAATTACTTTCACTTCCACCACCGGTGTTCGAACCGACGTAATTATTTACACCGCTACCGATTCGGCTCAAGATGTTGGAACTATTGATTTAAAAAATGTTAAAAATTTAATATTTAAAAACATTGCCGTTTATGGTCAACATCGAAGTCCTATGTTCTATTCCAAAGCTGTAATGTTACGATCAGGAACAGAAAACATCACATTCGATAATTGTATTTTGTTGATACCTACTTTTGTTTCTGCAACCAATATACCCGGACAACTTTCGGTTGTTTACAATCCTTCGGGAAATCCTGTAAATAATATTCGGATTACAAATAGTAATATTCATGGCGGTTCAGCAGGTATTTATCTCATGGGGGGAGGTGATAATTTCTTTATTAAAAATAATGTAATATATAATGTTGATAATTTTGGCATATATATGAATTATTCTAATTTCAAAGAAATTTCCAATAACCGTATTATTCAACGATATAATGCTAATCTAACTTTGATTGATTTTTACGGTATGTATTTTTATCAATCAAACGGTAATTTTATTAAAAACAATAGAATTCTTTTATATCAAACCATTTATGGTATGTATTTCTATTATACTTCTAAAAAGGATTCTAATTATTTATTGGTCAGCAACAATGAAATCATTGCTCCTATGACTGGTAATAATTACGGAATGTATGTATCAACAGGAAGTAATTATATAAAATTACTTCATAATTCGATCCTTGTTAAAGGAAACGGCGAAGGAAAATGTTTTTATGTTCCTTCAACTTTAAATAACAACTTTCTTAAAAACAACAACTTTGTAAATCTTTCAGGCGATGCTTCTTCCATAAACAATCATGTGATTTATATATCAAGTTTAAATGCAGCATCGGGATTTACAATGGATTATAATAACTACTACACTGTGGGTTCTTATCTGGGTTATGCTGGCAATAATATTACCAATTTAACATTGTGGAAAACAGCCGTAGGTCAAGATGGAAATTCAAAAAGCATTAATCCGACTTTTTACAATCAACAAACATTAGATATTGTTGATTACAACGGTTTGGATTGCCCAAGATTACCTGAAGTTCTTATTGATATTGATAGTAATGTTCGTACACCGAACACAACTGTAGGCGCTTATCATGAAGATCCCTTCCCGCTCGATGTAATGCCTCGCAATGTTTATGCTCCTACAAAAGTTTCGGAAATAGGTGCCATGACTCCCGTTACGGTTAGCATATTAAATGTAGGTACGGATACTGTTACACAAATGAATATCAATTGGGAAGTTAACGGTACCTTACAAACTCCATATCAATGGTCAGGCACATTGTTACCTAATACGACCACATCGCCTATTACTTTAGGTTATTTTTATCCACAAGCAGAATATAATATAATAAAAGTATATACATCATTACCCAATGCTAAACCCGACAATCTTCCTGCTAACGATACCATTTATATTCAAACTTTTGGTTGTGATTCAGGATATAGTGGTACTTATACAGTAGGTCTTATCGGCAGCGACTTTACCAGTATTGATCAAGCGATTGAAGCCCTCTCTTATTGTGGAGTTTACGGTCCCACTACTATTTCAATTAATGCCGGAACTTATCGTGGAAATATTATAATTCCAACTATTCCGGGTGCCAGTACAACCAATACTGTTACCTTTACTTCTACCAATCGCGATTCTTCCTCTGTTATTGTTCAAGGAACATCAGCCAGTGGTGTTATCATTCTCGATAATACACATAATATTATTATAAGCCATCTTACATTAGAAGGTATTTTATCTGGAAGTGCCTCGCGCTGTGTTGAATTCAAAAATAAAAATAAAGATATTTTAATTACAAACAATTATATGCAAACCTGTAATTCCAATTATGCTTCACCAGCCATTATGGCTGTTATTTCCGAACGTTCGCAAGATACAAATATTACAATCCGGAATAATCATCTCTTTGGAACGGGCGGTATATGGATAGAATCAGCTAATTACACAACTTCTGCCAGTTATAATATCATCATTGAAAATAATATTATCGATCAATTTTATTATTATGGTATCTATATGAACTATTCCGGTATAACAAAAGTGCATAATAATAAACTCTATAAGAGTCCGGCTTCAAATCAAGGCTATGGCTTTTATATGAATTATTGTTATGGTGTTACGGATGAAATTACTCAAATTACGGCTAATACCCTAATAGGTGGATTTTCTTATGTGGCATATCTAAATTATTGTTACAGTAATTGTGGTTCATCTACTTCCAATATATTGTTTGCCAATAATGAATTAATACAAACAGGATCGGGATGTAATTATTTGATATATCAAAATTATGGCGGTATTTGGCATAATATCAATAACAGTTTGATTAATACAGGAACAACAAGCTATCTGTTTTATATAAACGCCAATACAACTCAAAGTATTAATTTTTCGAATAATATATTTACCAACTTAGGTACATGTTCCTATCTTATTTATAGTAACAATGTTTCATCAACCTATATTGGTTCGGTTGACTATAACAATTATTGGTTAGGGAATGCTAATAATATAGCTTATTGGGGTAATACTTACACCGATTTGTTATCATGGAAAAATGCATATTCCACCATAAATGCTCATTCAGTAAGCATTAATCCTCTTTTCAAAGATTCAACTTTAAATGCCGTTCCTTCGGTTTGGACGGGATTGGAATGTCCTTCGCATAGCATGCTTACCACCGATATTAGAGGAATAGATAGGAGCCAGTCCACCCATATGGGTTGTTATGTTCCAATTTATGATTTGGATGCCGGATTAAAATTGTTTGTAAGTCCTGCTGGAAATTCAACTATCACACAAACAAATATTATTGTTAAATTAACCAATTGGGGATATGATACCCTTAAAAGTGTAACCATTCGTTGGAAAGTAAATAATGTATCGGGAACACCTATTGTTTTATCGAATTTATCGTTACCACAATATAAAGACACCGATATTATAGTTGGCAGCTATTTGCCTACACTGGGCGGATTAACCCAATTGAAAGCTTGGGTTGAAAATCCGAATGGAAATATGGATGAAAATGTTTTTAATGACACCATAACAACATCTTCACTAGGATGCAATCGAATTTTAAACGGAAATTATACCATTGGAGGCTCAGGAGCCGATTTTGCCAGTATTGCTCAAGTATTTCTTGAATTAACCACTTGCGGTATTTCCGGTAACGTTACTTTCCTTCTTAAAAGCGGTATTTATAATGAAAACATACATTTTCTAACAAACATTCCCGGTAAGACTATTAATGACACCATCACTTTCACCTCTTTAGCTCAACATGCCGATAGTGTGATTCTATTTTCTTATGATACTGCCGTAACTTTAGGAATTGTAAATAACGTCGTTTTAAGTCATTTAACAATTGATGTTACTCAAGGCAAGTATGGGATTTTGTTTACCAATGCATGTGAAAATATTGAAATTAATCATTGTATTATAAAATGTGATACTACTGCTACGTCATATGCGGGTATTTTCAAAGACGCATCAAGTGGAGTGGTTCACAATATTCGAATATTAAATAATAAAATCGATGGAGGAAATTATAATATTTATTTCATTGGAGGTAAAGGAACTTCCGAATTTTCTAATAACAATACCATAAACAACAATATTTTAACAAATGCTTATGGTTACGGAGCCTATTTGTATTATAGTAAATTTGCTAATATTTCTAATAACAGCATTTATTCCCGTTCTACCCATTTACCCACTTCATATTACGGCTTATATATTAATTATTGTAATGCAAATGCTATCAGTGCAAATAAAGTACATGTTATAACACAAATTTCCGATGTATATGGTATGTATTTATATTATACAAATAATTATAATGCTGTTTCTTCGAGTCTTATCAGTAATAATGAACTTATAATAAATGCTAAAAGTAATAATTCTTATGGAATGTATGTGTATTACAGCAAAGTAAATATTTATCATAATTCCATTCACCTTAATGCTTCTGCAGCAGCAAAAGGATTATACGCTTACACAAGTACCAGCTATCCAATAGCTATTAGGCAGAATAACATTGGATCTTATTCATCCATGGTGTATCCCATGTATTTACCCAATCTTAACGGTTTGACTTTAAACAATAATAATTATTACGGCTCATATATCGGATATGTTAATTCGGGTATTTCCAATTTAGCTTTATGGAAAATGGCAACAGGACAAGATGTTAACTCAACCAACATCAATCCTGGTTTTGTTAACCTAGTAAACGGATTAAAAACCGATGGAATAGGATTAACTTGTAACCGAAACAAAGATGTGTTGAACGATATTACCGGAAATGCAAGGGGAATAATTACAAGCGTAGGTGCATATAACGATTTTACTATATTACCTTTTAATGTAATGCCTTATTCTTTGGTATCACCATCTACACAAATTACGGCCGGTGTTAGTGATTCTATTTTTGTAACAATAGCCAATATGGGATCAACACCTATCACTTCCATGAACATACATTTGAAAATCAATGGAGGGACCATACAATCCTTCCCGTGGACCGGAAGTTTGAATGTAATGCAAGTAAGTGCTCCTTTATATCTTGGAACTTTTGTCCCTATTTCAGGGAGTAATTCCCTAATGATTTTCACGGATTCACCAAATGGTCAAACCGACAATGATGCAAGCAACGACACATTAATTATCGAAGTTTATGGATGTGATTCAACACTATTCGGCACCTATAGTGTAGGAGGAGCAGGAGCCGATTATATAAGTGTTTCCGATGCAATCAAAGCTTTGTCTTATTGCGGAATTTCTGCCCCAACAACGCTTTCCATTAATGCCGGTACTTATATCGAAAATGTTATCATTCCAAATATACCGGGATCGAACAACCTCCATACTTTAACTATTACTTCAGCTAACGGTGATTCTTCTTCGGTTATAATTCAAAGTCCTTCAGATAAAGCAGCTCTTACACTCTCAAATACTAACAATATTATTATAAGAAATTTAAGTATAAACGGTATATTATCAGGAACGATTTCCAATGCCATTGAGTTAAAAAACAGCAATAAAAATATTCGTATTGCCAATAATTATATTCGCACATCAACGGATACGAATTCTAACGAAGGATTATCGGCTTTATATTCCAATAATTCATTGGATAGCGCAATTATAATAATGAATAATCATTTCTATGGTAGTGGTGGCATATGGATTCAATCAGCTTCTACCAATAGTAGTTCCTATGATATTACTATTTCCAATAATATTATTGATAAATTCCATTATTACGGTATTTACACATCTTATTCCAATATAAATACTATTTCCAATAATAAACTCTATAAAAACGCCTATAGCGGAGGATATGGATTATATATCAATTATTCTTATGGAATACAATCCGATATAACGCGTATCACCAATAATACGATAATTGGAAGTTTCACAACCTTAGCTTATTTAAGTTATTGTTTCAGTAATCATGGCACTACAGTTGCCGATATATTATTGGCAAATAATGAATTTATTAACACCGGTTCAGGAAACTATATAGTTTATCAATATTATGGAGGCAAGTGGCAAAATATTAACAATACGCTTCTCAATTCCAACAGTGGTTCCGTTAACTATTTGATGTATAAATATTCTACTGTTACCAACGGGATAAATTTATCGAATAATTTGTTTATTAATTTAGGCAGTTCTTCCTATCTACTCTACGTTCCTACCCCTAACTATGTCGGAACGCTTGATTATAACAATTACTACACCGGGGGTACCAATTTGGTTTATTGGGGTTCTTCCTACACGAGTTTAACCAATTGGCAAAATGCTTATCCCTCATTAAATATTAATTCAAACAGTGTGAATCCCGGATTTGCCAATCCGACAAGTAATGCCATTCCATCGTCATGGGTAGGATTAATCTGTCCGAGAAATACACAAGTACTACGCGACATTAAAGGAATAACTCGCGGACAAAACACTTATATGGGTTGTTATGTTCCCAGCTTTTCGTTTGATGCCGGATTAGAAACTTTTATGTCTCCTTCGCAAAGTGCTATTGCCGGATTACCAACATCAGTCAGTGTTAGATTAAGTAATTCCGGAACAACACCTTTAACTTCCTTGCAAATTCAATGGAAAGTGAATAACAATACCATGACTCCGGTAAGCTTAACAGGATTATCTCTTACACAATTCAAAGATACAACCATTGTCCTTGGAACTTATATCCCTGTTAATAATGTTAATGCCGTGATTAAAGCATGGATAGTGAATCCTAACGGACAATCAATGGATAATAACCAAGCCAATGATACAATTGAAACGACTTCGTTAGGATGTGCACAAGTGCTTAACGGTACTTATTCGGTCGGATCGGCCGGAGCCGATTTTGCTTCCCTTAATGATGCTTTTAATGTATTAACAACTTGCGGTGTGTCCGGACCGGTTGTATTGCAAATGTTGCCGGGTACATATCCAAGTTTTTCTATTAATCAATCTTTTGTGGGATGCAATCAAACCAATACCGTTACCATTACATCATCAACCGGTATTGCTTCGGATGTAGTATTTCAATCAACGGGAGTAGTATTAAATCTTGCTTTTGCAAGTGATTTGGTTTTCAAAAATATCACTTTCGATGCGAGCTTGGGAACCCGTGCCGTCCAATTCAGCAATGCATGCGAAAATATTGAGATCAGCCAATGTATGATTAAAGCGAATAATTTGTCCAGTTCATCTTCCTATGTAGGAATTTACAAAACATCAACCGGTGTAGTAAATAATATTCGCATACTTGACAATACCATCGATGGGGGTTATTATAATATTTATTTCTATGGTGGTACCAGTACCAACGATTACGGAACAAATGTTATCGTTAAAGGAAATATCCTTTCCAATGCTTATTATTACGGGGCATATTTTTATTATACCGATTTGATAAGCCTTTCCGATAATACGGTTAGCACCCGTTCAAGTAATGTAAGTACTTATTATTACGGCTTGTATTGTTATTATTGCAATGTAGAATCATTAAACGGAAATAAGATACGCAATTTTAACGCATCTATTAATTATCCTTACGGTATTTATGTCTCTTATTTAAATTATTATAATACCAACAAACCCGCTTTAATATCGAATAACGATATTATACTTAAAACAGCAGCAACTTCTGCTGGAATCTATGTCAATACAAGCAGAGTGAATATAATGCATAATTCCATCTTAGTTGACGGTAGTGGTCAAAACAGAATTATTTACTTAAATCTTTCCGAGGCATATGCCGTAAATATTAAGAATAATAATTTGATTTCAACCTCAACTAATGGATATGGTTTATATATAGCAAATACAAGCTATTTAGGGTCTTATCTATTCATGGATTATAATAATTATTACACGGCTTATATTGGTTATGCCAATGGCAATATTAACAATATGTCAACATGGCAATCAAATACGGGTCAAGATGCTCATTCGGTAACTATTTATCCTAAATTTATTGATAATACAAAAGACTTAAAATTAATCGATTACATTGGTTTAATGTGTCCGAGGGACACGAATGTTCTCATTGATTTTGAAAACAAAGCACGTACTTCCCTAACTGTTATGGGAGCTTATTCGGTAGCTTTGTTTGAGGATTACGATTTAAGTGCTTCTTTCCTTGTTGAACCTGTAAATACAATAGGTGCTTGTTATCCGGATTTCACCCCTGTTAAGATTGCTGTATCCAATAATGGAATCTTCCCGTTCAACTTTGCCGTGAATCCATTGTCCTTACATTTAGAAATATCAGGACCGATTAACTACCAACACGACACCATTATTTCGGCTGGCACACTCAATGAAATGCTTCAAGACACTTTTGTTATTGCCGATATGGTTCCCGTATATATTAATGGCGATTATGATATCAATATTTGGTTAAGTTGTGCTATCGACACCATACATTCCGACGACTCCCTTAACTATACTTATAATGTTAATAAAATCAATCTTCCTCTTGACCTTTCATTTAGCAGCATTCCAACCGAAATGACTTTCCATAAACTCACCGGTAGTTTAAATTGGGAAGTAGTTTCGGGCAGTGAAACCAATCCTTCCATATCACCCGTATTTGGTAGCGGACGTTTACGTTTTGCTTCCGCATCGGGGAAAGGATCAATGGCCCAAGTTGTTACTCAACCTCTCGATTTGCAAGGCACCTATAGTCCCAAACTTGAATTCTGGTATGCACACGATACGAGTGCTGCCGATGCACGCGACCAAATTAATGTTTACATTTCGACCGACGGGGGATTGAACTATACATCATTAATTAATGTATTCCGTTATGATTCAAACTTTATCATTCCTGCTTGGAAACATTATCAAATCGACTTGTCGGCTTATGCTTCTTATTCATGTGTTACTTTCTCTTTCGAAGCCCAAAGTTATGGTGGAAACAATCAAAATATTGATAGGATTCGCGTTTCGGCTGCTCCCGATATTAAAATCAGTCAAATTGAAGTGCCGGGTTTACAAAATTGTGATTTCAACAACAAAACCTTAAAAGTTATTGTTGCCAATAATACATCCCAAGTGTTTGATTTTACTGAAAACTTTACTACCCTTTACCTTACGCTTCTTGAAGCGGGAGGAAACATTCAAAATTTTTCTTATCTTTTGAATGGTAAAATCCTTAAAGGTGGAGAAACCGATACTATTATTGTAGGAAACAATTTTAATTTCAGCACTCATGGAAACTATATGATTAATGCTTATTTGAATAGTGTTGACAGTAATCGTATCAACGATACGCTCTCTCATAGCATCCTTATAAATCCTGATATAGCTATAACTTATATTCGTGATGTGGATCCAAAATCAACCGGTGATACAGTTTTTGCCAGTGTTTGGGTTAAAAATGTCGGAAGTCCGCTCGTCAATCAAATACCTTTGCGTTTAAAAGTTAATAATGCCAATGATATCATTGAAATTATCAATGTTACGTTAAATCCAGGAGATTCTATCTATTATACTTTCAAAAAAGGATTTATTGTTCCTAAGGCTATTATAACCCAACCTTATTATCTTTTATCCGTACAATCAGAATTAAGTTGTGATGCTAATTCGGCAAACAATAGAAAAACCTTTAACGGAAGAATAATAATTACCGATATTTCTGTAACAAAAATTGAAAAACCAGCTGAAAACATTTGCGATACAGGTCTACATTACGTTTATGCATCCATTGAATTAACTAACATCGGCGATAGCAATATCACCGGCATACGTTTAATTGTTCATATTGATAGTGGAAATGTTCGCGTTAAAGATTTAGCCCGAACCATTACTGTTTATGCAAATTCTTCCGAAACATTTGAATTTTCAACACCATACAAAGTGCCAAATATTAAAGATAGTAATGAAACATATCAAGTTACGGCTTATATAAATGCTATTAACAAAGACATGGATAATACTAACGATACTCTCCGTCAGGATGCATGTGTAGTATATAATCCCGGATTTGGAATTGATCAATACAAAGGAAATGTTTGGTTTGTCGGACAAAATAAACCTAACCCGGCAAGCTTATCAACCACGATTCCTTATTTTGTACCTTATGCCGGTGAAATTGTATTTAAAATCACTACAGTGAAAGGTCAAATGCTATACCAAGAAATTCTGTATCCTCAGGGCGGTAATCATGAATTATTATTCCAAACCGATAAATTAGCCAACGGAATTTATTATTATAGTATGGAATACCAAGGGGAAGTTATTATTAAAAAGATGACTATACAGAAATAACAAAGAATGGTTGGAATTTTGTCATTACAAAAGACAAGATTCCAACCTTTTTATAAATACTTTCAATTCATTTGTAATTCAAATAAAACAATAAAATCGTTTATCGGGAAGAATAAACTTTATTTCATATATCTATATAGTTGAATTTTTATGTACATTTGCTTCGAATTTTAAAAAATTATGATTCGAAGCTAAATGAATACCTTGTTTTCGTGGAGCAAATATCCTTTACTTAGGATTTTTATACCCTATATAGGAGGTGTTATGCTGGCGTTTAACTTGCGTAATACCTTGACAGTTCCTGATTTTTTAGGAATAACTATCATAGCTTTAAGTTTGCTTTTTCTTTTTATTTGTCATGTATATATTACTTTTAAAAGAAGACTATTATATGGTCTTATTTTAGCTCATTTAATGGTTTGGATAGGATATTATAATACACAAACAAATATAACAAATCATTCGCCTACCGAATCAATATTAAATATAAAAAGAAAAGTCCTTTTGCTTGCTGATGTTAACGAATCCCCTATTTGGAAAGAAAACAGCGTAAAACTGAGTGTTAACATAAAAAAATTCTATCTTGATTCACAACAACATTCCTGTAAATTTAAAATGGTTTTGTATCTTCAACGCAACAGTCTTTCGGAAGATTTAAGTTACGGAGATCGCTTGTTATGTTATGTTTATCCCAATAACATTCCTCCTCCAAAAAACCCGGATGAATTTAACTATAAAAGATACTTAGAAATAAAGTATACTTATCTTCAAGCTTATGCTTCGAGTGAAGCATGGACACGGATAGGACAAAATAAAGGTAATCCCATCATGCATTTCGCTAATCAACTACAAAAAAAATTGTTGCAATTGTTCGATGACAGCCATTTAAATAAAAATGAAAATGCGGTTATTTCAGCTATTCTTTTGGGTGCCGACGATAAAATGGATGCCGAGCTGATACGTTCTTATTCCAATACAGGTGTAAGTCATATTTTATCAGTGTCGGGCATGCATGTAGGTATTATTTATATGATACTGCAGTATATTTTCTTTTTTTTACGTAAAAACAAACAACAAAAAACGCTCAAAGCTTGTATTATTTTACTAATAATCTGGTTTTATGCCTGTTTGACAGGTTTATCCCCCTCTGTTATGCGTGCTTCAACCATGTTCAGCTTTTTCGCTTTCGCCAATATTATTCAACGGAAAGGCAATATATTTAACAGTCTGTCTTCTTCTCTTTTACTTTTTACACTATGGAATCCTTTACTTATTTTCGATATGGGCTTGCAATTATCCTATGCTGCCGTATTCGGTATCGTTTGGATAGAAAAGAGAATAAGTGATAAATATCAACCGAAAACAAAAGTCGGAAAATATTTTTGGG
Organism: Bacteroidetes bacterium ADurb.Bin234; assembly: GCA_002069895.1. Lineage (GTDB taxonomy): Bacteria > Bacteroidota > Bacteroidia > Bacteroidales > WCHB1-69 > UBA5266. Next base: position 15,368 of record MWCE01000064.1, read on the forward strand.
ATATTATTTGTGTTTCCCTGGCAGCTCAACTTTTCACTTTTCCCCTTTCTTTGTATTATTTTCATCAATTTCCCTTTTATTTTCTTTTGGCTAATATGGCAATTATCAGTATAACCCCTTTAATTGTTGCTAATGGTATGCTTCTGCTGCTATTTTCGTTTTGGCAATGGGCTTATGACGGGTTGGCTTATTTATTAAATTTATGCATTAAATATATGAATATCGTGATTCAAACTGTCGAGTCTTTCCCTTATGCTTCCATTCAAATACATATGACACTTTGGCAGACGATAGGTTTATATATTTTTATTATATCATTAATATATAGTTTCTTATACAAAAATAAAAATGCTTTCTTTTTAAGTATCCTATGCTTTCTATTGATTATCTCGGTCGATTTAATAAAATATATCAACAACCTTCATAATAAAGAAATTATTTTTTATGCTCTTCCAAAAGGAATGTTAATTGATTGCATGGATGCACAAACTTGTTATGTAGTTGGCGACAGTAATACTTTATCCAATAATAGGACTATTGATTACCATGTGAAAAATCACAGAATTAAACATCAAATCAAACAGCTAATTTATACAGCTCATTGTGAAAAAACACAACGGTTTTATAAAATTGGTAATGTGATATCGTTTGAAGGCAAAAGAATACTCATTGTAGAAAAAAACTTATATATCAATAGAAACGATACTTCTGCATTCAGCATTAACTATCTTCTGATTAATAATAATCCCAATCTCAGTATAAGGCAAACAATAAAAGCGGTTAAACCGGATTTAGTTATTTTTTCGGCTAACAATGCTGACTATAAAATTAAAAAATGGGAAAACGATTGCAAAGAATATGGTATTCCCTTTTATTCTTTGGAAAAAGGAGCCTTAAATATTACATTAAAATAGGTATAAAAAAAAGGAACCATTCTTTCGAATGATTCCCAAACAAACAAATTATACAAACCTAATTTTTATGAGTCTTTATTTTCTGTTATTATATTCGCAACAACCTTGCCAAACGTGCCAAATTCAAAAAAAATAATAAATTTTTATTTGCTGTATTTTCAGTATAATACAGGCTGGTTTAAATTTTTTTTAAAAATAAATCGGTATTTAATGGCATAAAATGTCAATAAATACCGGCAAATGGTCGGAAAATCCTCCTTGGTATTTCATGCCATAATAACTTCGATAGGGTTTAACGCCCATATGTTTTTCATCGGCTTCGAGCAAGAAAGAAGCATCGAATATCTTAGCAGTGCCTTTTATTTGCCATGCATTTTTATTGTTTAACATAGGCTGCGATACCATGATTTGATCCAATATTCCCCAATGTTGTGCATATTTATGTGTACCGATATTATTTTTCTTTAAAAAAGGATACATCATATTAAGTAATTCTTTCGCTGATAAAGAATCAGGATTGGTTTGAACCTTTAAATAAGTTCTGATACTCACATCGTCAGGATAATCATTAAAATCGCCCATTACTACAATCGCCGAATTGCTATCTATGCATAATAAAGAATCGATAAATAAACGCAGTGTTTTAGCTGTTGCAATTCTTTTTTCTTGACTTTCGGCATAGCCTGAATACCTGGAAGGCCAATGATTAATGAATAAATGCAAACTATCTTTTCGTTTATGTGGCAAAACACCCTTAATGTATAAGATATCTCGTGTAGGTATATTTCCTAAAACTGCGTCATAAACCTTGATAGCTTTTGAATAAACTACTTCAAATTTATCCGGACGATAAAGCATAGCTACATCTATGCCGCGTTCGTCGGGAGAGTCGTAATGAATATATTTGTATTTGTAAGTCGCTATGGGTGAATAATAGATAAGTTTTTTAATTACATTTTCATTTTCAACTTCACAAATACCTACCAATTCAGGCGCTTCCCAACCACCCATGGCTATTATTGCTTTTGCCAAGTGGGCGGTTTTTTTATTTAATCTATTTTGATTCCAATGCCTCAATCCTTCGAGTGTGAATTCGTCGTCGTTTTTTAAGCTGTCATTATCCGGATCAAATAAATTTTCAAGATTATAAAAACAAATGCGTAGTGTGTTCTTATTTCTTACATTATCTTCAAATCTTGTTTGAGAGAATAAAGTAAAAACCGTTAAATAACAGATAAATAAATATGATAATAAAATGTGGTATTTCATATGTCTTTTTATGTTTTGTGCCATTATTTGCTGGTTGCAAAAATAATCATTTTAATACGCTATGTTCTATAATAAGTAAGATAAAAAGCGATATAGTTGCAACATAAAATAAAAGAATTAGGGAAAGGGATTTTCGAAAGCAAAAAACGAGGCTTCAGTGATGAGACGATATCTGTAATTATCAGTGCGGATAGAAGAGGAATATATCCAGTACAA
>MWCE01000065.1 GCA_002069895.1 Bacteroidetes bacterium ADurb.Bin234
GTCGTATTGTTTACCGCTTTCTATCAATGTTCGCAGCATATCGGTTACCAATCCTTGATGTTGGGAGGAGTTGTCGTCGGTGGTTACGTATACATTGCATATTTCTTTCAATTCTTTTTCGAAAATCAACAGATCATAGGTCTTTGCTCCCAAGATAGCGTCTACGCTTATGCCTTGATTGTGTAACCATTTTATCTGAGAATAGATAGGTGCAATACCCACACCACCGGCAACAAAAACGTATTTTTTGTTTTTCAATTCGTCGGGAGGCAAGCTCAGTAAATCGGCAGGTTTTCCCAAAGGGCCTACCACATCCGAAAAGGCATCGCCTACATTAAGGTTTGCCATTTCTAAAGTAGATTTTCCGATGGCTTTAAAAACGATGGTAACGATACCTTTCCCTCTGTCGTAATCGGTGATGGTCAAAGGAATCCTTTCACCTTTTTCCGACATTTTCACAATGAGGAATTGACCGGGTTGTGCCGCTTTGGCCAGACGAGGTGCTTCAACGTCCATTAGATAGGTGTCGATTGCTAAGGTTTTTTTCTTTAAAATTTTATACATCTGTTGAATGGTATATGATTAATCTTTTTTCTTTATTTCTATTCTCAGATTATTTATAAGGTAAAAAAAGAAGGTTACTCAAAAGCAACCTTCATAAAAATTATTCTGCATAAAAATCAAACATTTCTATCAAGGCTTTTTGGCAGACGGGACAGAATTTATTATAAACTATATCCTTCATCGTACAACTTATCCAAGGCCGGTACAATCCTTCGGCGCAATAACCCGCTCCTTCGTATACACCCAACACGTCTTTGTTTTCGTCGGTTACGGGTGTTGGAATGGGGGTGTCGGATGCAAGCATGGATTTCCATTTGCTTTCGAAATTTACCAAACTGGTTATGTTTGGTTCTTTGGGTTCGCTGCCTTTGGGATAGAAATCCTGCACCGTTACTTCGGAAGTATAGTATTCATCGGCTAATCCTGCGATGGAATGCCCGAGCTCATGTACACTGACATAATTAAAGTGTTTATTGTCCGACACGGTAGCATACCAATTGTATATACCGCCACCGCCGTATTTTTTGGTATTACATAATATAATAATGTTGTCGTAAGGAGCATTGGCACAAACGTTATGCAGTTGCCATACATGATCCAACATCAGGTAACGTTCCAAATCCAAAGAATAGAAAGCACTGCCGAGTATGGTTTTCACTTCTTTTCCTTTGGTTTCCTGACTGATTCCTGATTCTTCGGAATAAGAAACCACAGCGCGTATGTTTATTTTAGTAGCCGATTCTTTAAAAGGGGTGCATTCCATGATGGCATTTTTACATCTTGTTACGTCTTCGCGCAGTTTGGCACTGTCCTGCATAGCATAGCCTTCGGGAACTATCACTAAATCATAAGCCTTATTGTAATTTCCTCCTATGTGTAAATCTATCACATCGTAGTGGATCGTGTTTGCTAATGCTTTTATTTTTTTAGGATTTACGATGATTTCCTGTCTTTTTTCAAAATCACTGTGTTGATTGCGGGTAAGGAATTCTATGCGTACGGGTTTTTTAGGATAGGGACAACGTATCGTTTCCTTAAAAGCCTTGCTTTGTGTGGCTCCTTTTTCGGTGGTTCGGTATTCTCCGAATAAACAGGAATAAGTACGAGAATAAATCAACTGATTCGTTTTTACGTCGTAAACCATAATTTTATGGCAACCGTAATCATAGGAATCGATTAAATTCGTTAATGAACCAGCCCATAGATTATCTACTTGATAGTTTTTAACTTCTATGCTGTCTTTATCTTTGGTGCCGGAATGAATATAATTGATGCGAAGGGTTTTGGGATGAAAATAAGTGTTAAAATCCTGCGCCGGCAGTATTAATTGTATACTAAGTAAACATAACAGAATCAGTGATTTTTTCATATAAGAATTATTTAGATAAATGCTTTTTTAATATATCGACAATGATATTAGCGGTATGTTCAATATCAATATCCAGTCCCATAGAGAAACGTATCAGTCCTTCGCTCATACCCATTTCTTTTTGAATATCTTCCGGTACTTCGGAGGAAGTGCTCTTGCCTGAATTGCTGAACAAAGTGCGGAAATAACCCAAGCTGACAGCCAGGTAACCGACGCCACTGTTTTGCATGTCTTCCATAATGGATGCTGCTTTAACGGCAGTACCAACATCGATGGAAAGAATGCCACCGAAACCGAAGTGATCGTTCATCATTTGTTTGAACAAAGGGAAGTCGGGATGGGTGGGAAGTCCGGGATATTTTACTTTAAAACCGGCTTCCTGCAAGCGTTTGGATAAAAACAATGCGTTGTGACTGTGTTGTTTCATTCGAATACCCAAGGTATAAAGGTTTTTCAATATACTTGATGAACGCAAAGGGTCTAAAACGGGACCCAACAACATAGCGGTACCGTTGTTCACATCAATTAAAGAATTAATATAGTCGGCTGAACCACAAATGGCACCGGCAACACAATCGTTTTTACCGTTGACAAATTTGGTTAAACTATAAATAACCACATCGGCACCCAAATGATAGGGTGATAGTATCATGGGGGTAAACGTATTATCAACCAACAATTTTGCTCCGTGTTTATGGGCTATCTTTTTTAACTCGGGAATATTGGCCAATTGCAATAATGGATTGGAAAGGGATTCGGTGTAAAGGATTTTCGTGTTGGGGCGCATGGCTTTTGCCACGGCATCCAAATCGGAGATATTGACAAAAGTAACATCAATATTAAATTTCTTTATATAATTATTAAGAAAAGCAAAGGTACCACCGTAAATGGTGCAACTTGAAACGATATGGTCGCCTGCATTCACACCGTGTAATAAAGCACAGGTGATAGCGCCCATGCCCGATGCTGTTACCCAACCGGCTTCGGTGCCTTCCATAGCTGCCAGGGCATCAGATAAATATTTATTACTTGGATTCCAATGCCTGGAATATAAGAAACAACCTTCCGTTTCACCGTGAAAAGTGTCGGTCATCGTTTGGGCTTCCATAAAGGTGTAAGTGGCACTGTCGGTGATGGAAGGATTCACGCCTCCATATTCTCCGAATTGTTTTAACTCGTGCAATTTCATTGCCGGATTCCATTTCTTCATATCTTTAATCTTTTAATTTTTATTATTTATTCCTTGAAGCAGCCGGTTTTTTTATCATGTTGCAAAAGTATAATTTTTTCGGATAAATGCGTCTTGCTTTTGTGTACAAATAGTAAAAAAGATAAACAACTCAGCTTGAAAATGTGTGTAAAATTGTAACAATCTCGAATGAATGTTGAATAAAACAATTGAACATAAAAGCAATAAATTATGATTCGCCTCTTTCGGAAGCACGACGAACATCTTTTTCTTTGATGCTTTCGCGTTTGTCGTATTTCTTCTTGCCTTTGGCTAAATAAATATCGAGTTTGGCCAGTCCTTGTTCGTTGACAAAGAGCAGCGTCGGGATAATAGTGGTTCCTTTATCGTTGAGTTTATTCAATAATTTCCGCAATTCACGTTTGGTGAGTAATAGTTTACGGTCGCGTTTGGGTTCGTGGTTGTTATAACTACCTTGTAAATATTCGGAAATATGCAATCCTTTCACCCATAATTCATTGTTTTCAAATGCACAATATGCATCTGTCAGGTTGGCTTTACCGGCACGTATCGATTTGATTTCCGTTCCCGTGAGTACAATACCCGCCGTGTATTTCGTCATCAGGAAATATTCGAATTCCGCTTTTCGGTTTTTAATACTGATAAGATGGGTGTTCTCTTTTTTCTTTGCCATATGCCGGATTTTAATTTCAGTATTAATCAGACGGTTTTATTTCTTTTTAAAATTAGTCAATCCTTCTTGTAAGAAAGTAACGAAATTATTCACATCCCTGTCGTAAGCTTTGGGTTCTTTTGTTAAGAGATTGCCGTCTCCGTCCATCAAGACGTATAAAGGTTGGGCGTTGACATTGAAATGTTCGATTTGATAATTCAGGTTTTTCTTTCCGAGCGTTTTGATGGTTTTGCCGTCGGATGTTTTCAACCAATCCTTTTCGGGTAGTTTAATGGTATTGGCATCGGCATAGAGTGCCACCATAATAAAGTCGTTTTGCAAGATGGGTTTCACCATAGGGTCGTTCCAGACATAGTATTCCATTTCGCGGCAATTGGCGCAGGTCTTACCCGTAAAATCAACAAAGATAGGTTTCCCTACTTTTTTAGCATAAGCTTTGGCTTCCTCTAAATCAAAGAAGCCTTCAAAGCCGGTAGGCAGGTGTAATTTGTCGGCATATTTGCGGTCGGCAGGTAAACCGCTGATTTGTTTTGTGCCGCCTGAGTTTTCAACAATACTGCGTTCGATGTTAAAATCTTGGGTTGTCATGGGAGGCACATAACCTGAAAGAGCTTTGAGCGGAGCTCCCCACAATCCGGGGATCATATATACAACAAATGAAAAAGTTATCAAGGCTAAAAACAATCTACCCACCGATATGGTTTCGACCGGTGCATCGCCTTTGAAACGAAGTTTCCCTAAGAAATACATGCCTAATAGTGAAAAGGTTACTATCCATAAAGCCAGATAGGTTTCGCGGTCGAGTATGCCCCAATCGGCACTTAAATCGGCCATGGAAAGGAATTTAAGTCCTAAGGCGATTTCGAGGAAGCCGAAAACGATTTTTACCGTATTCAACCAACTTCCCGATTTCATTTTGCCTATCATGGTAGGGAACATGGCTAATAGCGTAAACGGCAAGGCAAAACCCAAGGCAAAACCGATCATGGAGATAAAGAAAACCAAACTGTTGCTTGAACCAGAGGCCATTTCTATCAAAGCGGCTCCCAATATAGGTCCCGTACAAGAAAAGGAAACCAATACGGTGGTTAAGGCAATGAAGAAAGAGCCCAGGTAACCGCCTTTGTCGGATTGTTGATCGGATTTGTTAATCCATGAACTGGGCAAGGTGATTTCAAACAAGCCGAAGAATGAAAAGGCAAAAACCATGAATATAAGGAAGAAAATAACATTAGGCACCCAGTGTGTACTGATGATATACATGGCATCTTTGCCTAATAGCAAGGTAAGCGCCAATCCCAAAACGGCAAAAATAAAGATAATGGAAGCGCCGAAGAAATAAGCCTGCTTCAATCCTTGTTTACGGCTTTTCTCTCCTTTCATAAAAAAGCTGATGGTCATCGGAATCATGGGGAAAACACAGGGTGTTATCAAAGCCAATAAGCCTGCGAGGAAAGAGACAAGAAACACTATCCACCAAGCTTTTTCTTTGGTTTGTTGGTTGGGTTGGATTTGGTTTTCGCTGATTTGAGCACATGTTGTTGAATCTTTATCTTTAACAGATGAAGTTATAAGCGTATCCGTAGTGTTGGTGTCAATTGCCTCAACTACTGTTGCATCATTCGATGTTTCTTTTTGGGGTATGCCTTTGATATGGAAGGTGAAATCGTCGCCGGCCATAACGCATTTGCCTTCTATGCAAGCCTGTGCATCGACCGAAGCGGTGATGTCGAAATCTTTTTCCGACAACACTTTTATGCGTTGCTTAAAGACTACCGGTGATTTGTCAAAATAACGGTCGGTGCCGAATTCATCGGTAAATTCCTTGTAAGGAGGCTCCGATGTTTTTCCTGTCAATTGATAAGAAGCGGAAGGCTCATAGGTGAATACCGTTTGTTGTGTAATCCCTTCGGTATTGAATTGAGAATACAAATGCCAATCTTTTTCAACCGTTGCTTTAATTTGAATTTCAACGACATTATCTTTAATGTGTTTAGTGGTATACGACCATTTCACCGGTTGTGAAATCTGTGCGGAAACGCCTAAAAAACAAACCGTAAGTAAACCGACCCATAACACTGTCTTCCATGCTTTAATCATATGATACATACATTTTAAATTTGTGCAAAAGTACATAAAATTGTGTAATAAGGGAGAAGAGGATAAAAAAATGTGAACGGAAGGAAAACAATTACGAATTATAAATTATGAACGATGAATAGTTTTTTTCGTTCCGAAAAATCAGGCATGTAAGCGGGTGATTTGGATTGAACCGATTACTTGACTTGTGGCTTTCTTCACTTTTCACTTTCTCGTCTTCGGTTTTCCACTTTTACTTTGATATTAAAATTTGAGTATTTTTGCAAAATAAAATTTTACTTAAAATTGAATTCGGCAATTTAATAACCTTAAAAAAAATAAAATGAAAACAACTTTATTAAAAGGAACGCATTTAAACTCCATTGTCTTTAGAAGTATTCACGTAATATGTATAACACTTCTTATGATAACAATCAATAGCAGTTGCACAAAATTTGGTATTGAAGAAGGTACACCACCATGCATTATAGAAAAAATAAAAGAATTTAAAAAAACACCCCTATGTATGGATCAAAAAGTTGATAAATATTCTTTTCAAGAGAAAATAGTATATGTTTTTGATGAAGGAAGTTGTGGTGATGATATGAGTGCAGGTGTTATAGATTCAGAATGTAATTACCTTGGTCATTTAGGAGGTTTAGATGGAAATGGCGAAATTAATGGAGAAAACTTTAAGAATGCCGTATTTATAAAAACTATATGGAAAAAGCAAAAATGAAAGTACTATTAAATATAGGATTCATCTTAATATTAACCCTATGCTTACAAGCATGTGGACAAGACTTAAAACAAACAGAAACAAAAAATAATGATGCTAATGTTTTCGACACCATAAAACAGCAAGAAACGTTTGAAATAATTAATCCCGATGGAACAACAATACAAACGCGCATATTGCCTCCCCCCGGTTTTCAAAGAACAAAGCAACATGACAGTTCTTTTGCAGCTTATCTGCGACAATTACCCTTAAAACCCCATGGTTCGGAAGTGATATTATACAATGGAGAGGTAAAACCAAATTATGATGTTTATGTGGCAGTGGTTGATTTGCCAATCGGGAATAAAGATTTGCATCAATGTGCCGATGCCGTTATGCGACTTCGAGCAGAATATTTATGGAAGCGTAAACTATACGATAAAATACATTTTAATTTTACCAATGGTTTTCGTGTTGACTACACGGAATGGATGAAAGGAAAACGTATGGTAGTGAAAGGCAATACCACTTACTGGACACAATCGGCAGCACCTTCAAACACTTATAATGATTTCTGGAAATACATGGAGTTGATTTTTAATTATGCCGGAACACTTTCACTTTCAAAAGAACTAAAACCGGTTGAAATAAATAAGATGGAAATCGGCGATGTTTTCATACACAGAAGTTTGGCCGGACATGCAATTATCGTTGTTGATATAGTCGAAGATATCGCCACAGGAAAGAAACTATTTCTTTTAGCACAAAGCTATATGCCTGCACAAGAAACTCAAATATTACAAAATCCAAACGACACCAAAATCAGCCCTTGGTATTCCATAGATTTTGGAGAAAGATTAAACACCCCCGAGTGGTCGTTCGAGGCAACCGACTTAAAAAGATTTGAGGAATGATTATTATATAAAATGAGTACTTTAAGAATAGAAAAATATTGTCGTGGTCAGGAAGAAATGATCTATAAGCTGATAAAAAAGGTGTACGATGAGTATGTTTCGATTGATTACGGTGAAAGAGGAAATGCGTTTTTTTATGATTGGATACAGCCTTCTAAAATTGCTGAGAGACAAATTAAGCGGATAAATATTTGGCTTGCTTTTAAGGATTCGGAATTAGCAGGAATGATTGAGATCAGAGATAATAAATTTATTTCATTGCTTTTTGTAGATAAATTATACCAAGGACAAGGTGTTGCAAAAAGACTTTTTAAGGAATCGTTAAAAGAGATTATGCAAAAGGAACCCGATCTTCACAAGTTTTATGTCCATGCTTCACCCTATTCCATTTCGATTTACAGGAAAATGGGATTTATTAAAACCGACACTATGCGTGAGGAAAATGGCATAAAATATTTGCCTATGGAAATGACAATTGAGAAGTGATATATATGTAATTAGATGTAAATAAATCCAATAGAAGTTAATGTTATATGTTTTCTTAATTTATTTTTTTGAAATTTTTTGCAGAAAAATCATGATGTTATAAACAATGAAATTAGTTAAATATAGAAATGCTTTCAATATCAATTTTAACAAAAAATATAATGGTTTGAAATTCTACGAATTGGATTAACATAAAACGAATAATTAAAAGAATATTTTCATGTCCTATTTTTTTATTACTTTTGCAACTAAATATTTTTTTGATGTGAAATAAACAAAATAATAACACTGTTCATGGGAAATCGTTTACATCAACTATATGAGCAACTTGGTTTAAATGAGAAAAATGGATTGTTTTTCTTAGATGAGGCTCATTTGTGGATTAATAGATTTCCATATCGTGTAAGTCGTATTCTAAATGATGTTATAAAACCTGATGCTTTCTTTTGTTTATATTGTGAAGATAATTCCATAGGGACTAACGATCATCCTAAGCCTTTCAATCAGTCCTTTATTCTTTTTTTTGATAACCCCGATTCCGAAAAAGAAAAATTAATTCACAAGCAGGTAATTAATTTTGGTTTAGCTCAAGCAATAATAATTAATCATCTCGATACCCTTGATTTGTTTCATGGTAACGATTTTTCTATATCGGACATAAAAAAGCTGAAAAAGCTTGATGATTCTTTGATTGAAAATTTCTCATTCATCAATCAGATAAGAGGTAATGTTTTTAAAACATTAGGGGAAAAGCAAAATACGATTGATAAATTCTTATTAAAAAATATTACGGATGCCCGAAGGATTTTAGTTGCTAAAGATGGTTTAAACCTTTTACCTAAAGCTGCAAATTGCTTAATTGGGAGGCTACTTTTTATTAGTTATCTTATAGATAGAGACGTAACATTCAATGACCAAAATTATATTACAGGGAAAAATAAAATTGAAAGAAAAAGTACATTCAGGAATTTAATCACAAACAAAAATCAACTTTATAATTTCTTTGGATATCTCACCAATAAGTACAATGGTGATATGTTCCCATTGATAGAAAAGGAAAATGAAATAATAACATACAAAGAAGAAGATTATGTAACAACTGAGCATTTGGAAGTACTTTCTCATTTGTTTAATTGTTCGTCGTTTTTTGCTGGAGGTAAAAAATTTAATGCAAATTATACAGTTCAAAAATCATTATTTGATTTATATGACTTCGAAATTATACCTGTAGAATTAATTAGTAGTATATATGAAAACTTTATAGGTAACAGTGAAGAAAATGAAAATCTGAACCTATCGAAACAAAAAGATATAAAGGCATATTACACACCTTCGTATTTAGTAGATTATGTTTTATCACAAACTGTAACTCCATTTCTCGAAGATAAAACCAAAAAAAATACAGATTGTAAGGTATTAGACCCGGCATGTGGTTCGGGTATTTTTTTAGTTGAAACAATTCGAAAGATAATTGAGAAAGAGTTATCCTTAACGAAAAATAAAAAGATTTCAGATAATCGTTTATGGCAACTTATCAAGTCCAATGTATTTGGAATTGACATAGACCCTGATGCGATTGATATATCAATTTTTTCTTTATACATAACCATATTAGATTATAAACAACCTGCGGAAATAGAAAATTTCAGGTTTCAGAAATTAAAGGATGAGAATTTTTTTGGTGGAGAGGATGCTGATTTCTTTAATTTAACCCATCCGTTTAATAAAATAATAAAAAATTTG
>MWCE01000066.1 GCA_002069895.1 Bacteroidetes bacterium ADurb.Bin234
TTCTACACAATCACCCACTTCTTCATAAATCTCTTTTAGTCCTTGTTGAATGGCTTCCAAAGGTTTACCTGCGGTACGAAGATAACGTCTCGCTACTACTTGATGTTTATTGTCGATAAGAACAACATTCGTACTCAACGAACCGATGTCTAATCCGAGATAAACGGCTGTTTTCTCCTTCTTATTATTATGAAAATGAACTGTTTTATTATATTCTACTAGCGGTTTTTTCAGTTGTGGGAGTGTTGCAAAATGGTTGGTATTAGAAGAAAGATAATCTTCTAATGCCTTCATTCCTTTAAATTGAGCATTCCTTTTATTATTTTCTTTAACATAATAAACGGCTCCTATGGCACCCATGGAAGCGTGATGTTTCGGTATAATCAATTCGTTGTCATTTAAGTTTAGAATTTCCTTAAAAGCCCTAACCATACCGATATTGGCAGCTACACCTCCCGAAAAAACAACAGGTTTCTTTATTTCTTTGCTTCTCGCTACATTGCTACGGAAGTTACGAGCCAAAGCGAAACACAAACCGGCAACAATGTCTTGTAGAGGAGTGGCAATCTGTTGTAAATGTATCATATCACTTTTAGCAAACACACTACACCTACCTGCTATTCGGGGTGGATTCTCCGATTTTAATGCCATTAATCCAAATTCCTTTTCAATGGGTACGCCGATTCTTCTTGCCTGTTGATCCAAAAAAGAACCCGTTCCGGCGGCGCAAATGCTGTTCATCTCAAAATCAACCAAACGGGCATGAGCTTCACTTGCTTTTCTATGAAGACTAATCATTTTCGAATCTTCACCTCCGATTTCTATCACCGTTTGGGTATCAGGATATAATTTACCTGTTGAGGTAGCTTGAGCAATAATTTCATTCACATAAACTCCACCTATGAGCTCACTTGCCAATTTGCCTCCGGAACCTGTAATAGCTACACCTTGAATGCTTTCGACAGGATATCTCTCCAATAGGGAGGTTAATCTTTCTTTTAATACGTTAAATGGTTTACCGTGAATATAATCATAATAATCTTCAATGATTTCGTTGTTATCGGAAAGTACGACCGTGTTTAACGATACCGAACCTATATCAAAACCGATATGACAACTTCCGCTTGCCGATGAATAAGAATTTGTTTTATTCATAAAAAATTAATTTTTTTGTTACCTTAATTTACAATTCGCTATACTTGTTCAACATCTAACTTATTGTTTTAAAATAAAACAACCTCCATTATAATAATGAAAGTATAAGTATAAACGAAGTGTAGTCTTTATTTTAATTCAGCCTGCAAAAGTAAACAATTTTTGTAAAAAAACACTAAAAAAGGATGATTGTTTTCTTTTAATTTGAAAATCGGTTTTTACACTACCTTCTTAGCAACTTGTGGTTTATAAATATCTAGCCATTTCTTTTTGTATAGCAGCGGCTTCTTGTCCGGCTCTTTTTGCGAAATCAGTGTTGTTAGAAGCATAAATAATACTGCGTGATGCATTCACCAACAGACCGCAATCGTTGTTCATGCCATATTTTACTACGGCATCCAAGCTTCCGCCTTGGGCACCTACACCGGGAATAAGCAAAAAGTTATCGGGTACTATCTTACGTATGTTGCCCAACATCTCGGCTTTGGTTGCTCCGACAACATACATCATCTGTTGGTCGTTACCCCATTTTTTCGAGCTTTCGAGCACATGTTCGAACAATCGCTTTCCGTTAGAAGTTAATAATTGAAAATCGTCGGCACCTTTGTTGGATGTTAACGCTAACAACACAACCCATTTGTTTTTAAAAGAGAGAAAGGGGCTCACACTGTCTTCGCCCATATAAGGAGCAACGGTAACGGCATCGTAATTCAACCTCTCATCAATGTTTCCGAAAAAGGATAGGGCATATTGTTTGGAAGTGTTACCGATATCGCCACGTTTGGCATCGGCAATTAAAAACACTTTTTCTTTTTTTAAGCGTATATATGCTACTGTCTTTTCGAGACTTTTCAATCCTTTCCATCCAAGACTTTCATAAAAAGCCAAATTAGGTTTGTAGGCAACAGCATAGGGTAAGGTAGCATCGATAATGGCTTTATTGAATTCAAAGATAGGATCTTGAAAAGACAGCAAATGGGAAGGAATTTTTGAGATGTCGCTGTCTAATCCGACACATAAAAAACTTTTTTTTCGATTGATAGTTTCAATGAGTTCTTGTTTATTCATCTGATGTATCTATGGATGGTGAATGATGGTATGAATTATTCTTTTTGGCATATAAAGTCAAACTATGGTGAGTAATGCTGATATTGTATTTCTCTTCCATTGCTTTTATGATGTTCTGTGGAAATTTTAATTTAAATTCAAACAATTCACCTGTGTCTTCTATCACAATATGGTCGTGAGGTTGTTTATTGTCGTATTTTTCATATTGTGCAAAATTATAGCCGAAATGATGTTTGACTATTAATTGAAAAGATTCTAATAATTCAAGGGTATTATAAATAGTGGTTTTACTGACGGTATATTTCTTTCTTCTTAAATTCTTAAATAAGGTGTCGGCATTAAAATGACCGTCGGTTTCATATATTTCTCTCAATATATTAAACCTTTCAGATGTTTTTTTCAATTTATTTTCATCTAAAATTTGATGAAAAAACTTGCGGTAATCATCGAAAGTATATTTATCTTTTGAATCGATTGCCATGGGTAAACTTATTATTGGTTTTAGTTATTTTTTGCATGCAAATTTATATAAAATTGTTTTACTGTCGAATCAAATTACATTATTAGATGTAGATTCTTCGCTTCACTTCGTTACATTCAGAATAACAATAAATTAATAATAAAGAAAGAAGCTGTTGGGAAGCATTATGACGGAGAAGCATAGAATCTATGTCGGTTATTTAATAACAATTTCGTTGATTTCGACGTGATTCACTTTTTCTTGGATTCTGCGTAAAAGTTCGGAACGAAGCATATGTAGTTCGTTTTTAACAATGGGAGATTGTATGGTGATAGTTAATGTTTTGTTTTTTAAGGTAATTTTCTTGGTATGTTTCATTATAAGCGGTCCAACGATTTCTTTCCAAGAATAAATAATCTTTTGTTCGATATATTTTTCTTTCAAATGATAGGTTTCCAACATTTGTTGAAAAGCTTCTTGTAAGAACCATTCCGTTTTCCCTCTATCGTACATTTAATTAATGGTTGATTGAATTTTCTGTAATAATTCAGGATTGGTATTCCCCTTATCTTTGGCTTTTTCCCAATATAACTTGGCTTTTTCATTATCCCCCGATTTAAAAAGTATGTCGCCGTAGTGTTCTAAAATATCAGGGTCGTTGTCGCCTCCGTGTTTGATGGCCTTTTCAATCCATATTTTAGCTTGTTCTACATCGCCTTTAACATAAAAAATCCAAGCATAAGTGTCTTCGTAAATAGCTTCATCGGGATTTAGTTTGATGGCTTTTTGTGCCAATGATAAAGCATAGTCCAAACGCTCGTTGCGTAAACTCAAATAATAACTGTAATTGTTAAGTACAATGGGATTTTTAGCGTTTTTTGATAAATACTTTTCAAAATATTCATCCGATTTCTTATATTCTTTTATCTCATGATAGGATTCGGCGAGATAGTAATAAAATTGTAGGGTGATATTCGGATTGTCGTAAACATATTTCTCTCCTTCTTTGAGATTATCAATAGCAATTGTCCATTCTTCTTTTTGGGAGGCGATGATGCCGTGAATGAGATAGGGTAGGGCTTGTGTAGGAAATAAATCCTTGGCAACTTTGCTTTGTGTATAAGCTTTGTCCAGTTGGTTTGTTTCAAAGAGTAGGGAGAGATATTGTTCCCAGACAACGAATTTGGAATTGTCGATGGAAATCACTTTTTCAAAAGCTTCGATAGCTTCTTCCAAGCGGTTGTCTTGCGAAAGAAAATCGGCATAAACCGACCAAGTCATGGCATCTTCGGGATGAGTCTTTATTAAGATATTTAGCAGTGCATATGCTTCTTTTCGGTAACCTTCGTTCTTAGTAACCAAAGGAAAATAACGCATGATTATTTTAACCTTTTCTTCGAGTATTAAAGTGGGAGCCGCAAAAACAAATTTTAATTCATCGAAAGCTTCTTTGTTTTTTTCGATCGAAAGATAGTAGTTATATAATATTATATGTATTTCAGGATTGTTAGGATCAATCTTTTTTGCTTTTTCTATATAAGGAATGGCTTTGTCCGACATTTTGTTCATGTTATATAAATCGGCAATTTGCAAATAGTATTTCGATTCGTTTGGATTGTTTTCGATGAGTTTCTCCAGTTCCTTAACAGCGCGGTCAATGTCTTTCAGATGTATCCATATATTTTGTTTGGCATAAATAATCTCTTCATTCACACCGGTTTGAATTTCAATTTTATCATATATTTTGACGGCATCCTTCAGTTTGTTTTGGAAAATCAATGATAATGCATAATTATAGAGATATTCAATATTTTCAGGATGTTTATCGCTAATGGTTTTCCAAAGTTTTTCGGATTCCACATAGTTTTGTGTTGCATTATATATATCACCTAACATTATTTTATACCATATATTGGTATCGTTTAGCTGAATAGCGGTTTTGAGGTGCAGTATGGCTTCTTGGGCTTGATGTTTCGACAATAAAATATTGGCATATTCGAAATGAGCAGCGTCGTGTGAAGGTTCGACAAGTAAAACTTCTTGCAACATCTTTTCAGCCAAATCAATATTTCCCAACAGTCGTTCCTTGACGGCATCGATAAATTTGCCGGAGTTTTTCATTTGTTCCTGTTCCGATAAAAGTGTGATTTCGGTGTTTGCTTTGCTTTTTTTATCTTTCTTTTTCGTTTTTTGAGCATCAACGACTGTAATGGAACAGAGGAAGCAGCATATAAATAAGATACTTATCTTTTTCATTTCAATTAATTAGGATTTTATTTTTTACCCGTATGACCGAAACCGCCTTGGCCTCTTTGTGTTTGTGATAAATTATCGGTGTTAATCCAACGTGCTTTTTCGTGTTTGGCAATCACCATCTGGGCAATTCTATCGCCGTTATTAACCATAAAATCTTCATTGGAAAGATTGATTAGAATCACTTTAACTTCCCCTCTGTAATCGGCATCTATCGTACCGGGTGTGTTTAAAACCGTTATGCCGAATTTAGCGGCTAAACCGCTACGTGGCCGAATTTGGGCTTCGTAACCGATAGGGATTTCCATAAAGAGACCCGTAGGTATCATGGCACGACACATAGGCTTTAAAACAATAGGTTCTTCTACAAAAGCTTTTATGTCCATTCCTGCCGACGATTCGGTTTCATAAGCGGGGAGGGAATGATTGGAAGTGTTGATGACTTTTATCTCCATTTGAATTTATGTTTTTATGTATTTAAGTCAGATATTATCGTAAACGAAGTCGTATGTTTATTATTGTAATAGGATGGTTCAAACATTTTAATTTAAAGTAAATGAAATAATTAAATATAACAATTGGCTGTAAATAAAAAACTCATGTTTTCTATTGGTGATTATAAAAAAATGCTATTTTTGCCATCGTTGAAGATGTAGAAATAAAAGCAACCGCATGTCGAATATAAAAAGCCCTGCTGCACTGGAATATGATAATATAGGGAAATTGTTGTGGCAATATTCCATACCGTCGATTATTGCTATGGTAGCTACCTCTTTATACAATATAATCGACAGTATATTTATTGGTCAAGGTGTTGGAGCCATGGCCATTTCGGGATTAGCTATCACATTTCCTTTTATGAACTTGGCAGCAGCCTTCGGGTCCTTGATCGGAGTGGGAGGTGCTGCAATTATGTCGGTTCGATTGGGAGCAAAAGATTATCGCAGTGCCGAAGAAATATTGGGTAATGTGTTTTTACTCAATTGTATTACAGGGATTCTTTTTACTGTTTTCGGTTTGTTGTTTTTGGATCCTGTTTTAATGTTTTTCGGTGCCAGCGAAGCCACGCTTCCCTATGCTCGTACATTTATGAAGATTTTGCTTTACGGGAATATAATCACCCATTTATATTTTGGATTAAACGGCTTGATACGTTCGTCGGGTTATCCTAAAAAAGCAATGATCAATGTTTTGATTTCTGTATTGGTTAATTGTATTTTAGCTCCGATTTTTATTTTTGTGTTTGATATGGGAATAGCAGGAGCAGCCTGGGCAACTTTGATAGCACAAGCCTCGGCATTTGTTTCCGAATTGTTTCATTTCTTTAAAAAATCCAGTTATATCCGGTTCAAAACGGATAT
>MWCE01000067.1 GCA_002069895.1 Bacteroidetes bacterium ADurb.Bin234
AATGTTTCGCTCGCCCGATAGCTACGGTTTTCTGACAACCGTTTATTCGCCGTTGAAAGGTTTTGATATTGCTTTGTCGGCAACCTATACGGGAAGTATGTTGGTACAACATTTTGCAGGTTATATTCCGATAGATAAAGAGGAGCAAACACCTGCATTTTTCGATTTGAATGTTAAATTATCCTATGATATTGAATTAAAAGAGAAAATGGTGTTGCAGATTAATGGAGGAATGAAAAATATCTTGAATAGTTATCAAAAAGATTTCGACAAAGGAGAGTTTCGTGATGCCGGTTATATTTACGGTCCGTCATTACCGCGAACGGCATTTATCGGATTATCGTTTAATATATAAATCAATATGTAGATACATAACATGTTATTTTTCAATAATATTGCTAATAAAGCAGATAACATGTTGTATCCCTAAAAATTTATTTAATGATTTTAAATTCGGTACGTCGATTTTTCTGGCGTCCTTCTTCGGTAGTGTTGGGTGCAATGGGTTTATCAAATCCATATCCTACGCTGGTGAGGCGTTCTTTGGCAATCCCTTTTTGAATTAAATAATCTACAACCGATTTGGCTCTTTCGAGGGAGAGTTTGTTGTTGACGGCGGCCGAGCCTACATTATCGGTATGGCCGGATATTTCAACGTAGATATTTGGATTGTCGACTAATAGTTGATAAACAACTTCCAATTCGGCCATTGATTCCTTTAACAAGGTGGCTTTGTTAAATTCGAAAAAGATATTGTTTAGTACGATTTCTTTACCTACTTCCAATTTTTTCAGTTCAATGGTTTGTTCGATTTCTTGATATTGGGCTGTGTCAGGAAGGTTAAAGTTTTCAGAATGGAACAGATATCCTTCCGCTTTAACGTTAACGCTATAATTTTTACCCGATGGAAGTGATAAAAGAAAGCGTCCGGTCGATTCGTTGGTCTCGAAGGTTGCCAATAGTTCATTTAGTTCAAGGTCATAAAGATCAATGCTTGCAAAGAGGGGCGTTTTGTTTTCTTCGTCAACTACAACACCTTTCAATAAAGTGAGTTTTGGGGCTTCTAATTCAATGGTTTTTATTTCTTTGGTGTCGAAGAAGGATTTACCGACATCGGAAAGCAAGTTGTCTTCTGTTTTAAAAACAAATTGTTTTTCGGGTCCGAGAAAAGTAATAACATATATATCCTTACCGCCGTAGCCTCCTTCTTTGTTAGAAGCATAATAACCGATTTTATTGTCGGCGGTAATGGTAAAATAAATATCATCGCCCGGTGTGTTGATAGGATATCCTAAATTAACGGGTTTCGACCATTTGCCGTTTTCGAAAGAGGAATAATAAATGTCATAACCTCCCATACCGTCGTGACCATTGGAACTGAAATAGATGGTTTTCCCGTCGGGATGAGCCAGCACACATTTTTCTTCGTAAGGAGTGTTGATGATACTGCCCAAGTTTTCGGGCTTACCGTATTTCCCTTTTTTGTTAAGTGTTACTTTATATATGTCGTGCTGACCTAATCCGTTTTTCCTATCAGAACAAAAGTAAACCGTTTTACCGTCGAAAGAATAGGAAGCGGAAATTTCGTGTGAATTATCTTCGTTAATAGAAGGGAAAGTTTTAGGACGTTGAAATTTATTGTTTTTCATTTTCGATTCATATAAATCTCCGCTTTTGTCGTCGCGATAAATAATAATTTTTTGTCCGTCGTTGGATATGCCTTGAACGGCACTGTGTGTTTTGGAGTTTAGTTCATCCACGATTTGTGATTTATTCCATACTTTGTTACTGTCTTTTTCAGAAACATAAATGTTTTCAAAGAATTTACCGTCGGGAGCGTATTCAATGTTTTTACCATCACGACGTGAGGTAAAATACAATGTATTCCCGTCGGCAGTAATAGTTGGATTGTATTCATCATAGGATGAATTTATGTTTTCTCCAATGTTGTCGATAAAACATCTGACTTCATTTTCAAGCATTGTTTTTCCGGTATTGCATTCTCTGATATGTTTTATTTTTTCGTCTTTCATCGTTTGGGCTTTGTTAAAGTAGTAGAGGGCGGAATCGAAACGGGTGTAGTATTGATGCATCACTCCCATATAAAATGGGATATCAATGTTAATAATCGAATCAAGCTGAAAAGCACGTTCTAAGAAAGGGAAACCGTTTCCTTTTTCATTAAGATTTAGATAACATATAAATATTTGATAATTCAATCTGGCGTTTTTGGAGTTAAAGTTAAAGGCTTCTAAATAAGCATCAACGGCTTCGCGATAGTATTGGTCTTTAAATTGTTTATCACCTTCTTTAATGTTTTTTACGGCGGTTTTCAATTCTTTTTTCTTGTCGGGGAAGTTGGTTTTAATAAATTCAATGTTTTGAGAATATGCTATAGAAATGAAAGAAAAAAGGAAAAGCGACATCACTATTTTTTTCATACTATTATGTTTTAAAAATGGATACATAATTGATAAAGGTTAAAGGTTATTTACATTCGTTGGTTACATATTTTTTTGCCGATTCCACACCAAGTTCGGCGGCTTTTTTCCAATCTTCACATGCGCCTTCTTTGTCGCGTAACATTTCTTTGGTATTCCCTCTGTGAAGGTAGTTATTGCCGTCGGAAGGGTTGATGGCTATTAAAGTGTTGAAATCATTTATGGCTTCTTTATATTTTTTAGCTTTATAATATGCAATCCCTCTGTTGCTTATAGCTGAATAGTAATTGTTTTTTATTTCTAAACATAAAATGAAATCTTCAATAGCTCCAATATAATTTTTAGTTTCTATTTTAGCAATTCCTCTATTATTTAGCGCGAGATAATAGGTGGAGTCGAGTTTTAAAGCTTCTGTATAGTCTTCAATAGCTTCTTTATATTTTTCGAGTTTCATGTTCACACTACCTCTGTTGTTATAGTAAATTGGTTGTTTTGCAATCAGTATGGCTCTTGTATAATCTGCAAAAGCTTCTTCGTAGTTTCCCAACATTCGATTGGCACTGCCACGGTCGTTGAAAGCGGGAGCAAAATCGGATTGTATTTCCAGTACTTTGGTTAAGTTATAGATAGCGTTTTCATATTCTGCTTTTTCAAAGTGAATTTTACTTTGAAAATAGTAAGCGTTTTGAAATTTTGCATTGTTTTCTAAACAAAGATTAAGATATTGTGTTGCGTAATCTAAATTGTTTTCAAGATAATATATTTCGGCTATAAAATAATAAGCAGTGTCTTTTTGTTCGTTAACAAGCAGGTAATCATGAAGTGTATGAATAGCATCTTTATAATTACCTTTCTCTTTGTGTATCATCGACAGTAAAAAGTAAGCATCGGGATATTGGTTGTTTTCAGCTATCGAAAGCTGAAGGTAATTGATGGCATCGTCATAGGCTTTTGATTCGTAGCTTTTAACAGCATTGTTGAAAAAGTTTTCGGCTTTGTGTTCATTGGATTTGATAACAATTATACTGTCTTTTTTTTGAGAAAAACCAAGAGAATGAATAATGATTAAAAGTAGAAAAGCAAGGGTAAATTTTTTCATTTTATGTGTTGTTTTTATTGATTTGAAAAAGACTTATATTTAATTAAGTTTAAATAAAATTTCAATAATATTATTTTGCAAAAGTACTAATTTATTTTTAATATTTATTTTTATCCTTAATTTTTTTGAGTTTGATTCTTAATATGGTTTCTTTAAAAGGAATTGAGCTTTTTATGTCGAGGTTCCCTTTGTGATAATTCTTTATAATTCTTTGAGCGAGTGTAAGTCCGAGTCCCCATCCTCTGCTCTTTGTTGTAAATCCGGGTTTGAATATTTTTTTCTCGATTTTTGAATCAATGCCTTTACCGGTATCTTTAATAAAGATTTCGATGTATTTTTTACTTTCGTTAATGCTAATGGTAATGGTTCCTTGTCCGTTCATAGCATCAACGGAATTTTTACATAAGTTTTCTATCACCCATTCAAAAAGATATTTGTTAATTTCAACAATAATAGGTTTTTTAGGGAGGTCGATTTGGAAAACAACTTTCGAAGAAGTCCTGTTTTTAAAATAATGAATGAAGTTGTTTATAATATCTTGAATATTTTCGGGCGACAGATCGGGGGTTGAACCGATTTTCGAGAAACGTTGTGTGATGGTTTCCAAACGGGCGATGTCTTTTTCCATTTCAACAACTATGTCGGGATTAATGTTTTCGTTACGTAATATTTCGGTCCATGCCATGAGCGATGATAAAGGTGTTCCCAATTGGTGAGCAGTTTCTTTCGACATGCCTACCCAAATCTGATTTTGTTCGGAACGCCATGCGAAATTAAATAAAAGGTAGGCAATGATGGCAAAAATAAAAACAAGTATGATTTGAATAATGGGAAATATACGTAGGTTTTTTAACAAAATGGATTCTTGATAAAACACATATCCATAGTTATTTATTCCCAATGTTATATATATGGGAGGATTTTCCGATTGCATGTTGGCGATGGTGGTTTGCATAAAACTGCTGTCTTTAACAAAATAGGGATTGATGTTGCCGTAAGCTAATATGTTTTTTTGTGTGGAATCGGTTATAATAACAGGTACTGAGGATGAATTTTCAACTATTTCTGATATAAAGGATTCTAATAAATCACTTAAAACAGCTCTTAATTGTTTGTATATATGTGATTCTTTATAATATAGATATATATATAAGTCTTTATAATAATTGATAGGAATGACATTATAGTTTTCGTTTTTTAATACTTGGAATAGTTTTTCAGGTGTATTGATTTTTTTTAAATATTCATTATCTAGGTTTTTGGTAGCGGAAATATTGCCGTCAATATCGGTTAAGATGTATGGAATTGACTGATTATTAGATATCAATTCCGTGTAAAAGGAAATGTCTTCATTACTCGATGCCGTGTTGATTTTTTGAAAAGCTTTTGCCATCATTTCAGCTTTGTTTTGTTCTTCGACGCGAACTTTTTCGAAAAATTCGTTGGTATATTTTACCAAACTGGCTTTACGTTGAATGGCATCTGCCCAAATTTTGATTTTATTTCTTTCATCACGTGCAATGTTTTCTATTAATATGTTTGAATACCATATGGTTAAAGCAAATACTATAATGGCGGCAATAAACAATGTCCATTTGGCATAGGAAGTATTCATTAATGTCTTTTTATGTATTTAAAGATTATTCGAATCCAATAAAAACAGATGTAGTTTAAATCTAACACCTGTTCTTTAATCATCCAAAGGATTTATTCAATAATTAGTTTTTTAATCACTGTTTGATCATTATTATTAATGGTAATGAAATAAAATCCTTTAGGGTATTTGGATATATCTAGTTTTAATGTATATTGAATTTCGTTAATATTATATACTTCGTTATGTAATATTTTCCCGCTAACATCTGTAATTCTGATGTTTGTATTTCCTTTTATTTCCTTGAAGTTAATATAAGTGAAACTAACTGCCGGGTTAGGATATAGTTTTATTTTCTGTTCCGAATCGTAGTCTTTAGTGCCTACAGAGGATGTTAAATATAATTCGGTTTTTTCCGATTCGCCACATTCGTTGATTGCGCTAATTGCTATGGTACCGTTGCCGGGATTTGGGATGAAAATGGATATAACATTGGTTGTGCTGTTTCCTCTCCATTCCGGATTAGTAATATACCATTGATAAGAAGTGGCATTGTCAATCGGATTCACACTAAATGTGTATTGTCCTTGAATGTCAATAAAAGGATTTCCGATAATAGCATCAGGTTGAAAAGGAGTGGTGTTTACTGCGAGGAATAAGGTTATTAAACTGTCGCATCCGTTGTTGTTTTTTAATTTAAGGTTATAAGTACCACCTAAATCAAGTCTGTATCCGGCATAAAAATAAGGTAATTCACTGTCGCATATTTTTAAGAATCGAGTTTCTTTATATGAGGGCAATACGTAGATTGTTAAAAGGATATTGCTATCGCAACCGAATTGTGAAAACAAATTAATGGAGTAGTTTCCTGCCGAGTCGAACGATTGTCCGGCATAGCTGAAAG
>MWCE01000068.1 GCA_002069895.1 Bacteroidetes bacterium ADurb.Bin234
ATCAAACAAAAAGCAGAACCTGCCTTACCTTTTGTCCGGCATATGCCGCAAAAGTATGTTTTATTATTACATAAAACCTTATTGTTGGGAAGAAATACAAAATAAGGTAATACTATTGCATGGCTTGTTTCACAACTTGAATCACTTCAAGGAATTTAGCTTTTAGTTCGGGATTAACGATGCCCTTTTGTGGGTTGAAGTTTTGTTCGAACGAAGGCAAGGAAAATTCGGCGATGATATCAGCTCCATGTATAGGGAACCTGCTTTTAGCGGCGGCTATTGAACCGGCACCACCTCTCGCACCGGGAGATGTAGAGATCAACAATACCTTCTTCCCTTGAAACAACTTTATCTTCTTGCGTGAAGTCCAATCCAACAGATTTTTAAAGGCAGCGGTATAACTTCCGTTATGTTCCGACATGGAAATAATCAGCAAATCCGCTTCGGCTATTTTGGCCAAAAACCTATCAATGATTTCGGGATGACCTATCTCCGCCTCCAAATCAACAGTAAAAAGCGGAAGCGGATAGTTATTCAAATCTATTACCTCCACCTCGGCATAAGCAAAATGTTCCGATGCATAGGTAGCAAATTGTTTATTGATGGAATGCTTACTGTAAGAAGCGCCAAAGGCTATTATTTTCATTTGAAATCCTTAGTTTTTATCGTGTTTCACCCAAATCAGATCGGAAATTTTATAACCAAGTTCTTCGGCTATACCCAAATATTCTTGTTTAATACTATCGGGTATGGTTTTTTCGCGGGAAAGAATCCATAGATAGTCGAGATTCTTACCGACCACTAAGGCATAAGTGTAATCGTTATCCAAAGCAATGACATTATAACCCGAATAAAAGGAAGCGAAAAACGACACTTTCAGTTGACCTACCGTTTCATCACCCACAAATTTAGCCTTCCCTATAGCTTGATCCCATTCTTTTTTCACATAGTTATATCCTCTGTTATCGACTTTAATGGTACCATCATCATTAACAGAATAAGTTGCGGTAGTATTATCCAAATTGCGTTCGTATTTGAAATCCAAACGGGCAATTTCATACCATTTTCCTAAATATTTTTCTTTTTGAAAGTTTTTTACCGGTTCCGCACCTTTGGGCATTTTGGCACAAGAGCCAAATATCAATAAAGCCAATCCGGCCAAACACAAATTTTGAATGTTTCTTTTTGTTTCCATATTCAAATTTAATTTTAATTAGGGTTCTTTTATTCAACTACGATAACAGCAGAACCCATCACCATTACCGATTATATATTATTATTTATCATGTTCCACCCAAACCAAATCGGAAGTTTTATAGCCTAAATCTTCTGCCATTTTCAAATACACTTGTTTCACATCCTCGGGTATGGTTTTCTCACGCGATAATATCCACAAATAATTCTTATTCTTACCTACAACCAACGCATATTTATAATCAGCATCCAATGCGATAACATTATAACTCGAATAAAAAGGTCCGAAAAAAGAAACTTTCAGCATGGCAATATTTTCGGCTCCGGCAAACTTGGCTTTCCCTACAAAACTCACCCATTTTTTTTCCTGATAATTATAGCCTTTATTTTCAACTTTTATTGTACCATCCCTATTGAGTGAATATTCGGCCGTAGTATTATTGAGGTTTTTCTCATACCTAAAATCCAAACGTGCAATCTCATACCATTTTCCCAAATATTTTTCTATTTCAAAAAAACGAACCACAACAGCTCCTTGGGGTATTTGAGAACACGCCTGCAAGATTACAACAGCAAATATAGGAATCCAAACACTTTTTGCAAATCTCTTTGCCTTCATCAACAATTAATTAACTTTAAAAATAGGGCTTAAACACCCCTTCTCTTTTCCGTTGTATATACCTTGTTTTAAAGTTTTAATTTGCCGTTATCAAATAATAGAACAAAACATTAGGCATAATGTTTACTTTGTTGATACCTATTCTGATAATTATTTCTAAAAAGAATATTTCATTAATGATGCATGTGCCCCATCGGCATAATAAGCCGGTTTTATCCCGAAAAAGCTAAAACCGTTTCTTTTATATAGGTTAATGGCAGCCTGATTGGTTTCCCTGACTTCTAAATTTATACCTTGTTTATTCAAAGATTTTGCTAATTGAATGGCATAGTCGATCAAATGTTGACCGATTTGTTTACCTTGTGCTTCAGGATGAACGGCAATGGAATACAAACGGAGATTCTTGGAACGCTTGGTATGTAATAATATAATGTAACCTATTGTTTTACCTTTTATTTCGGCAACAAAAAAATAACTTTTTAACAATAAATACATAAATTGCCGTCTATTAAACCTATCGGTTTCAAAACATAGGGTTTCGATAAGTAAAATATCGTCTATGTCGGTTTTTTCGGCTTTGCGTATGTTAACTTGTGTGTTCATAGTATATTTATATTAATATTTATATTCTAAAGCGCGTGAGAAATAATTTAAAATCCTATAATATAATTCATCCCCAAGAATGGCATCTTCCACTTCATGGTCAATGCTCGGGTTGTCGTTCACTTCAATAACAATGGCTTTGTCGTTTATTAACTTGATATCTACGCCATACAATCCGTTTCCGATACAAGATGTTACTTTTAGTGCAGTTTTCAACACATTTTTCGGTACTTGATAAATCGGGATGGTTTCGTAAGCTCCACATTTAGCTTTTCCGTTGCCCTTATGATTATAGATTTGCCAATGGCCTTTTGCCATATAATATTTACAGGCAAACAGGGGTTCATTATCCAACACACCGATTCGCCAATCAAAGGGTGTAGGAATAAATTCTTGTGCCAACAAAATAGCCGATTTTTGGAATAAAGCATTTAAAGATTCCTTTAATTCGGATTCATTACTTATTTTATTGATGTCATGAGAAAATGAGCCGTCGGGGATTTTTAAAATAAAAGGTGTTCCCAGTTCGGCAGCAATGGATGAAAAACTG
>MWCE01000069.1 GCA_002069895.1 Bacteroidetes bacterium ADurb.Bin234
ACCGTTGATTTGGAACTTCAAATAAAAGATTTAGACCAAATTGACCGGAAAATACAAAAACTCGATAAAGCTGCGAGAGTAGGCGATAAAGAAGCTCGTTTTCATATAGAAGTATTAAACAAATACAAAAATCATTTGGAAAACTTTCAAAACATACGTAGCTTACAAGTTACCGATAATGAAAGGAAAGTGGTGGAAGACATGATGTTGTTAACCGCTAAACCGGTGGTTTATGTTTGTAATGTTGATGAAAAGTCGGTGTTTACGGGTAATGCTTATTCGGAAAGTGTATATGATTTTCTGAAAGATACTAACGATGAAGTGCTGACCATAGCAGGAAAATTAGAAGCCGAAATAGCCGAATTAGATGAAACGGATCAACTTATGTTTTTAGAAGATGTAGGTTTATCGGAACCCGGTGTGAATAAGTTATTACAAGCTGCTTATCAATCATTACATCTTATTTCTTTTTTCACTGTAGGAGGCAAAGAAAATCGTGCATGGACCATTCCCGAAAGCACTTTGGCACCGCAAGCAGCAGGAGCTATTCACAGTGATTTGGAAAGAGGTTTTATTCGAGCCGAAGTAATCAAATATAGCGACTTAATGTATTACGGATCAGAAGCAAATTGTAAAAATGCGGGTAAGCTTTCCGTTGAAGGGAAAAATTATGTAGTACACGACGGCGATATATTGCACATTCGTTTTAACGTTTAATTAAGATATAATTTTATTACAAAAAACATTTTATACAAAATTTTATTATCTTTGCAATTCTTTAATTGATAAGTTCAGTTTATTTAAGAAAATATATATAATACATATAAAGAATGAAAAATATTTATACTTATTTTTTGCGATTCACATTGTTATTTTGTGGTTTACTATACTTCGATGCGTATTCACAACAAAAAATGGTATGCGATGTCAGCTTTGAAAGCATAGGCCAAGCAAATCCGAAATATTTAAAGAATTTTAATCCCATTGACTATGATCGTGGCATTATGAAGCAATGCGTAATTGATCTCATCAATCATGCACGAAAAACATGTAACGTTGCCGATCCTTTAATACGCAAAGACCTTTTGGATACAGCCGCTAAATTCCAATCGGATTTTATGGCTAAGAAAGAAGAAAGAACCTATGAAAATGTTGTAAGCTATTTAAAAACAACCGAACTAAGGGCTGTGAAGGCAGGTGCCACCAAAAGAGTTTCCGAATTGGTTGCTCGTGCCAAAGCATCGAAAGACAATGCAAAAAGCGATTATTCTTATTTGGAAGTAGCTACCGAAGTGGTTAATTATTTGCTTAAAAGCAATAAAACAGCTAATATTCCCCTCGATAAAAAATTCACCTATATAGGAGTTGGCTTATCGGTTGATGAATACTATAAAAATGTGTATGTATCCCTGGTATTCGGCAATGATTTATCCTTTAATAAAGATGATATTTCCTTCAATAAAACAACCTATACCCGCAAGCTTTACGGTTTAAAACCTTATAATGAAAAAGCTTGCCGGAAATGTGCAGTCAAAGGTATTGAAGATCTGCAAAAAAGCATTGTTTTAAAAGGTAACGACATTTATTTTGTTCATCCTAATCTGAAACAACTTAAAAAAATAATCGGTCGTAAGAAAGACGGCATTGCCGTTGATATTGTCCAACATTCTCAATATTTATGCAATTCTCAAAATGATATCGATTTAAACTACCCTAATCGCGGAGTTATGCTTAAATATATGAAATATAAAAAGTTGGTTAAGAAGAACGAAATTACCGATAAAAAAGACAAAGGTGTTTATACTTATTTAGGAACCGTGCCAAACAACGTCAATACTCCTTACGACATTAATTTAATTTTAATTAAAAATAAGTTTGTTTGTAGAACTTTGGTAAAAACAAATATTCATCCTATTTCCACTAATTATTCAGGTAAAACAAGTTTAATCCCCGATTTAACCGGCATTCAAACTTCTATTAATTATATCCCTGAACCTGAGAAAACACGATTAGAATTTAATATTCCTTTTGAACTTAATAAATCGGACTATCAGCCTGAAGACATTGAGCCTTTTATTGCAGCTTTAAAAGAACCGCGTTTTATTATTGACAGTTTAAATATTGTAGCCAGCACGTCTTTCGAAGGCTCCGACCAATCGAATGAAGCACTACAAAAAAGAAGATCGGAAAGCATTATAAATGCCATGAAGAAAATGCAGGTTGAAAACATAAGTTATAATATTCATTTAGAAGATGGATATGAATTACTAATCTCTGATTTAAAAAACAGCAAAGAGTTTGTTGAGTTAGCTAACTTATCCCGTAACGATTTAAAAGCAAAACTCAGTAATACTAAAATGTTAAAAAATTTAGAACCGATATTAAAAAACCATCGTCGGGCGAACATTGTCATGAATGCAACCTATGATATCAGTGAAAAATACGAACAAGGTTTTGTGGTTAATAAATTTAATAAAACGCTGGCAAAAGGTGATTTGCCTATGGCTTTTGCTATTCAGAAATATATTATTAAAAGGGTGGAAGATGGGGTGTATAAAAAAGATTTGATTGATAGTATGGTGATTCCTTTTAAAGCCTCTATGCTTCCTTTTTTAACAAATAAATATTATATGTTATCAATGTTCGGTGGTTTGAGCGAAGATAATATGAAAACTGTAATCAACATGGCAAAATTCGATAATAAGAATCAAATTGCTGAATTCAATGCTTTATGTTGCGCTGTTTTAGATATGGAAATTTCTTCTAATGCCCAAGTTATCCCTATGCAAGTTAAGATTGATAAATTTTATAATACCCCGATAGGTAAAAACTATCAGACGAAAGTAGATGCTTTAAATATGACTTTCCAATATAAAGTGTTGGATTATATTAATGGAAGCGACATTCCCGATGAAGCTTTAATGGATATTATTTATAATAAAATCAAGGAAATAGCTTTGCCGACCATCACTAACTGGCAAAAAGCATATGAAGTAGCTTCCACTTTTATCGATTATGCTGATTATGAGTTTGCCCGTCAAACTATGGATCCGTTCATCAACGACCCAAAAGTGAGCGAAGATTATATCTTTACTTATATGAATCTTTACAGCATAGATGAAAGAACCTACACTTCCAAGAAATTTGAAACGGCATGTAAACTTGCTTCTCAAAAGAATAGAACACGCTTTTGCAACGAAATAAAAACTTATACCTATTTGATACGTGAAAATATCGGTGTGAAGAACATTATTTGCAGCGAATGTAAATAATCACACTCAATATGTGATTGTTGTTTAAATTTCGGTACAGAATGAATGTCGTTGGGATTTTCAATCCGTAGGATAAAAATATAATACAATGAAAACCATACCCTTAGCAGAGGAAATGCGACCTAAAACCTTGAACGACTATTACGGACAAGAGCATTTGGTAGGTAAAGATGCCATGTTGCGTAAAGCTTTGGATTCGGGCACCATTCCTTCATTGATTTTGTGGGGACCTCCCGGTGTAGGTAAAACGACATTAGCCTATTTAATCGCCAATCAATTAAAATGTAATTTCTATAAACTCAGTGCTATCAATTCGGGGGTGCGCGACATCCGTGATGTGATCGACAGTGCTAAGAATAATGAAGAACCTTCTATATTGTTTATTGACGAGATACATCGTTTCAGTAAATCACAACAAGATTCTTTGCTTGGTTCGGTTGAGCAAGGAATCATTACATTGATTGGTGCCACAACCGAAAATCCTTCTTTTGAAGTGATTTCGCCTTTATTGTCACGTTGTCAGGTTTATATATTAAAGTCATTAGAAAAAGAACATTTAGAAACCATTGTTTCTCATGCCAAAGCAGTAATGGAAGAAAGAATTCAACAGCCTATTTCAATTGAATCGAAAGAGGCTTTGATGTATGTGTCGGGAGGGGATGTTCGTAAATTATTGAATGCATTTGAACTAACGGTTTATTCTTTAGTCTCTGGTAATGAGCAGATTGTGGTTAACAACGAGAATGTACGTAAAGTGGTGCAACAAAACCTGCAAGTGTATGATAAGGCGGGAGAAATGCATTATGACATTATTTCGGCTTTTATCAAATCCTTACGTGGGAGCGATCCGAATGCAGCAGTTTATTGGTTGGCACGCATGATAGCGGCCGGAGAAGATCCGAAATTTATTGCCCGCCGCATGCTTATCCTCGCATCGGAAGATATCGGAAATGCTAATCCTAATGCAATGTTGTTGACCACTAATTGTTTTCAAGCTGTTTCAATGATAGGAATGCCCGAATCGCGTATTATTTTATCTCAAACGGCTATTTATTTAGCTTGTTCTCCCAAAAGCAATGCTTCTTATATGGCTATTGATAAAGCACTGGAAAACGTGGAGAAAATGAAAGATTTATCGGTGCCATTAAGTATCAGAAATGCTCCTACAAAACTTATGAAAGATTTATCTTATGGTATGGGATATAAATATGCCCATGATTTTCAGGATAATTTTGTTGACTTTGAGTTTATGCCCGATCCTATTAAGGGGAAGAAGTTTTATGAACCCGGAAATAATCCACGTGAAAACGAGATGCGTCAACGTCTTAAAAAGCTTTGGAAAAATAAATACAATTATTAAAAAGTAAATATTCGCTTTGCGTCTTCCTTTTCCGTTTCTTTTTCAATTTTTATATTGATTGTTTCGGGTGGAAGTAATGCTTCAATCATTTCAGCCCATTCAATAAAACAATACTGGCCACTATATAAATATTCGTCAAGTCCGATGGCTATTGCTTCTTGCAGGTTTTTAATTCTATAAAAATCGAAGTGATATAACCTTTCACCGTTTGCTAATTCATATTCATTAACAATTGAAAAACTAGGACTTGTAGCAATGTTTTTGCTCTTTAAATATCGACATAAATAAATCATGAATGTTGTTTTCCCAATGCCCATTGGTCCGTTGAGTGCGAAAATACGTTGAGAAGGATATTTTTTCAGTATCCTGCCGGCTATTAAGCTTAATTCTTCTTCCGAAGAACAAACAACTCTTTCTTTCATTGACTTATGCTTATATAGAAGCTATTCTTTTTCGGTAGTTGTATTTTCTTTTTTCATTTTTGCTTCTTCTTTTTCTTCTTCAGTGAAAGATAATAAGTTGTTTTCTAATAAAGAATTATACCAAGAAAAGAGTTTTTTCATGTCCGATACATACACTTTGGTTTGATCATAATCGGGAAGGATTGAACTCATGTATTTTTTTAGTGCTGCATTGTCGGATTTGGGATCAATGGCTTTACCGCCGTTTTCGATGGTAAATATTTTTCTCAAAACATCTTTTAAAGGAACTTCTTCAGAGTTGGTAAAGATAGAAATATCTTCTAAGGAACTTACTTTATTTGTGGGATAAACAGGAATACGCGATTTATCAATTAAAGATTCAACAATGATACGCTCTTTACTTTGTGCTATTAATTGAAATAATCCGGGTTTACCGGAAATGGTTAATATTTTTTTTAAATCCATACAAAATATAATTAAATGTTTTCTAAATGTCTTTTTTAAAGTATATTAAATCTTTTTAGTTAATGATCGAAAGTTTATCATCTACATAGTTTTTTGTGATATGTAATTTTTTTTGTGTTGAAGAAGGGAAGTCGAACATGGCATCGGTCATAATTTTTTCAATAATGGTACGTAGCCCGCGTGCACCTAATTTAAGTTCAATCGATTTATTCACAATGGCCACAATGGCATCGTCGTCGAATTTAAGGTTGATCTTGTCGATTTCCAATAATTTGATGTATTGTTTGATAAGTGCGTTTTTAGGTTCCAATAATATACGTTTCAGCGCTTCCTCATCTAAAGAGGTTAGATGTGTAATCACGGGGAATCGCCCGCAAATTTCGGGTATTAAGCCATAACTTCTAATGTCTTGCGAAGTAATGTGTTTTAACATGTCTTCATCGCTTACATGATCGCCCTTTTTCTTATATCCTATGATTTTAGTGTTCAAACGGCTTGCTATTTTCTTTTCGATACCGTCGAAAGCACCACCTGCAATAAATAAGATATTCTTTGTGTTTACTTGAATAAACTGTTGTTCCGGGTGTTTTCGACCTCCCTCGGGAGGAACGTTCACAATGCTACCTTCCAACAACTTCAACAAAGCTTGTTGTACGCCTTCGCCCGACACATCGCGGGTGATGGAAGGATTGTCGGATTTACGGGCGATTTTATCAATTTCATCAATAAAAACAATGCCTTTTTCTGCTTTATCCACGTTATAGTTAGCGGCTTGCAACAAGCGACTAAGAATGCTTTCAACATCTTCGCCAACATAACCGGCTTGGGTGAAAACAGTAGCATCGGCAATACAAAAGGGAACATCAAGCAATTTGGCAATTGTACTTGCCAAAAGCGTTTTACCTGTTCCTGTTTCGCCAATAAGTATAATGTTCGATTTTTCTATCTCTACATCATCTTCATGACGTTCCTCATAGTATTTAATGCGTTTATAGTGATTATAAACCGCTACCGATATCACTTTCTTTGCTTCTTCTTGACCAATGATATATTTGTCGAGAAATTCTTTGATTTCCAAAGGTTTTTTTTCGAATTTGAATTTAATATTGTCTTTTCGTTTATTACCTTTAATTTTATAAAGAATTTCATTCGCCGTTTGCACACAATTTTCACAAATGTTTGCACTTAATCCGTCTAAAAGGATATTGCTTTCATTTTCGGGTGCACCACAAAAAGAACAAAACCGTTTTTCTTTTTTAGCCATGAGAAAATATTATACCCTTTGAAGAATTTCATCAATCATACCATATGCTTTGGCTTCTTCCGACAACATCCAATAATCACGGTCGGAATCGGCCCACACTTTTTCATAGGGTTGTCCGCTATGTTTGGCAATGATTTCATATAATTCTTTTTTTACCTTTTGAATTTCTCTTGCTTCGATTTCAATATCGGAAGCTTGACCGGAAGCACCGCCCATCGGTTGGTGAATCATAATACGCGAATGCTTTAAAGCAGAGCGTTTTTTGGCTGTTCCGGCACATAGAATCACGGCACTCATCGATGCGGCCATACCTGTGCAAATTGTTGCAACATCGGCTTCTATATATTGAATGGTATCATAAATACCTAAGCCGGCATAAACGGAACCGCCGGGGGAATTAATGTAAATCTGTATGTCTTTTTTAGAATCGACTGATTCCAAAAACAATAATTGTGCTTGAATGATATTGGCCACGTCTTCATAAATGGGAACTCCCATAAATATGATACGGTCCATCATCAAACGCGAAAAAACATCCATGGATACAGCGTTCAATTGTCGTTCTTCAATGATGTTTGGTGTGATATATTCATCTAAAACCGAAGTATATCTATGTAAGGTCATGCTGCTGATTCCTGCATGCTTTACGGCATATTTTCTGAATTCATCTTTCATTTTATTGT
The DNA here is from genome assembly GCA_002069895.1 of Bacteroidetes bacterium ADurb.Bin234. GTDB lineage: Bacteria > Bacteroidota > Bacteroidia > Bacteroidales > WCHB1-69 > UBA5266. The sequence continues at coordinate 7,467 of MWCE01000069.1, forward strand.
GATATTGGTTATTTTATTCTTTAGTTGTACTTTCTTTTTTCTCTTTTGTTTTTTTCTCTTTCTTTTTTTTCGAGTCATCGTTAAAGGAGTCAATAAAAGCCTCAAAACTCACTCTTTTGATTTTCGGATTGATTTGTTTTATCAATTCAGCAATGATCTTTTCATTCAATATGTTTGAATAGGCGTTCTTCACATTATCTTCTTTCGAAGCCATATCATTGGCCATTTTCGTTACTTGCTCATCTTCTTCGGGTGTTAGCGTATGCTGTTTACCTGTGCCGAAATAACTATTGATAATATAATCTTTTATGTATTGAATGATTTCTGTTTTATCGATATGCAGATTGCTTTCTTTGGTAATTGTATCTTCTATCAATTGTTGAATGATTGATTCTTTTACTTCGGCATATTTTTCTTCAATGTTTTCGGACGTATAATGTTCTGATTGTGTATCAGTTAAATAACGTTTAATGAAATTGTCCGGTAAATCAATCTTTGTGGTTTCCATGATTTGTTTCATGGCATTTAATCTAAAAACGGTTTTTTCATCTCTTTCATGAGATAATTCAATGTTTTCTGCAACATGTTTTCGTAAAGATTTTTCATCGGTAACTTCTTTATTCGGAAAAGCTTTTTCGAAAAAATCGTCGTCAATAGCAGCGGGTTCGATGTGATGTATGGCATCTATTCGCAAGCTTATGTTTTCGGGAGCTTTATCTAAATCATCTACTTTGGTTTTTAAAAAAGTGGCCCGTTCGTAATCACTTTTAAAGATTTCTTTTGTATTGATTTCCAATGTATCTTTAACTTTCTTTCCTATGATATCTTTAAGTTTATCCTCTTTAATGTAATTTAATAATAAATTGGCTGTAAATTCTTCTTTGATATCTCCTTCGGCTAAAACGGTAACCAACAGCATATCATCTTTGACTACTTCTTCGGTTGAAGAGAATTTCCCCATTCTATGTTGTAGATCGTGTATTTCTTTTTCTATTTGTTTTTCGTCAGCTATGACTTTCAAATAAGTAATGTCCTTAAGTTTGCTGTAGTCAATTTGAAATTCTGGATATAGGCCTAATTCAAAAGAAAAACTGAAAGCTTGGTCGTTGTTATAAATATCGCCTTTGGTTTTATCGGGCATGGCAAGGGGTTCGAATATGATATTTATGTTGTTTTCTTTTATGTAGTTTAAAAGATTGTCATTGATAATTTTTGAAATTTCTTCGGCGGTAACGGATTTTCCATACATTTTGTTAATCATTCCCATGGGAACGTGTCCTGCTCTGAAACCGGGTAAGTTTGCTTTTCGCTTTAATTCTTTTAATGATTTTTCCACTTTTTCGCGATAGTCCTCAGATGATATTTCTATCGTAATAATGTCGTTCAGTTGTTCAATATTCTCTCTTAAGATATTCATTCTTTGTTGAATTATATGTTATAATTATTGTGTGCAAATGTACAATTTTTTTATAATAAATCCGATTGTTTTTATGATGTTGTCGAATAAAAGGTCAATGTGTTGTTGTTGTGTTTAATAGGTCAATAAATAATCTCGATCAAACATTTTTTGAAATGAGTTTATTTAAACTGAGTCCCATCAAAGCCAAGGTCATAACCGATAGTATGCTTAACGGTAACCAAACGGTTATCAATCCGGCTCCTTTAATCATAATATCTTTCAATGCAATAATAAACCATTTGGTGGGGATAATATGTGAAATGATTTGAATGACTTGAGGCATATTTTCAATCGGGAAAATAAATCCCGACAAAAGCAAAGCCGGTAAAAACAAACCTAACATACATAATATCATAGCCACTTGTTGTGTTTTGGTATAAACCGAAATCAATACTCCTAACGAACAGGCTGTAAACATGAATAAAACACAAACTAAACTAAGTAAAGCTATACTGCCATGCATGGGCATTTTAAACATGAAAATTCCTAAAACGATTACGATAACAGTGCAAATCAAAGAAATAATCATATAAGGGATAATTTTTGCCACCACCATTGTTAATTGACGAACGGGTGTGATGGCAAGCATTCGCCAACTTCCGGTTTCTTTTTCTCGCGAAAGGGTTATCGAAGTCATCAATGCTGTAACGATGATCATGATTAACGCGATGTTTCCCGGAATAAACATATAAGCACTTTCAAGCGACAGATTGTATTGCATTTTAATGCTTACATCGAAGGGTTGAATATTTGAAAGCTGCTGATTGATTTCTTTTTGAAAAGATGCGGTAATTTGTTTCCCGTAACTGTCTAATGTGGTTGCAATGTTGATATTCGAAGCGTCGATGATCATTTGGATTTCGCTTTGTTTTCGTCGGATAATGTTTTCTTCGAAATTACGGGGAATAACCACAGCCATATGAATCAATCCTTGTTGGAAAGCTTGTTCGATTTCGTTTTCGGACTTCAACACTTTCACTATTTGAAAATAAGTGGATGCTGTCATTTTTTCGATGAAAAGTTTGGAATAACTGTCATTAGAATAATCCAGTACTGCGATTTTGGTGTTCGATATTTCATTTTTTATAGTATATCCGAATAAAACAACCAAAACGATGGGCATGGTTAATATCAAAACCAGGGTTCGCATATCCCTGAAAATATGTCGAAATTCTTTGATTAATAAGGCTCGAAAGGATTTCATATTAACGATGACTTATTTTATGAAATACTTCGTTCATGTTTTCCACTTTATAATTGTTTTTTAAATCGTTGGGATTGCCGATGATTTCAACTTTGCCGTTTGCCATAAAACATAAGCGATTGCAATACTCGGCTTCATCCATATAATGTGTAGTTACGACTATGGTTACACCTTCGGAAGCACTTTCGTATATCATATTCCAAAAGTCACGACGTACTAATGGATCAACACCGCTGGTGGGTTCATCAAGGAATACAACTTCGGGTTTATGAATCAAAGCGGTGGCAAAAGCCAATTTTTGTTTTTGTCCTAATGGGAGGGCTTCCACTTTGGAAGTAGCATAGTTACGCATTTGCAAACGGGCAATGATTTGTAATATTCTTTTGTGTAAGATGTCTCGTTTTAATTTATAAATGGTTCCAAATAATTCGAGGTTTTCAATTACACTCAAATCTTCATATAACGAAAACTTCTGACTCATATAGCCTATGTGTTTTCGAATTTCCTTCCCTTGTGTAAACACGTCGTAACCTGCTACATTCATGGTTCCGGAAGTGGGAATCAACAAGCCACACAACATGCGGATGGTGGTGGTTTTTCCGGCACCGTTGGCACCTAACAAACCGAAAATTTCTCCTTTTTTTACAGAAAAGGATATGTTGTCGACCGAGGTGAAGTTCCCGAATTTCTTTGTCAGATGCTCTACAATAATAGAATATTCCAAGTTTGTGTTATTAAGTAGTGTTGAAAAGAATTATTTAATAAACATAAAAAAAACACATTTATTTCATTTATTTGAAAAAATGTTTTTCCTTTATTCGTAATAATCAAAACGCAGGTGTTTAACGGTCAATCCTTTGTTGATAAGTTGTTTTAATGAATCAATGCCGATTTTTAGGTGTTCCAATGCAAATTGTTCGGTAACGATTTTGTCGCTTTGAGCGGTTTTGATCCCGTGTGCTAAAAGGGGTTGGTCGGAAACGAGCAATAGGGCACCGGTAGGTATACGGTTAAAGAATCCTGCCGAAAACAAAGTGGCTGTTTCCATATCAACAGTTGTAGCACGTATACGAGTTAAATATTTTTTAAATGCTTCGTCATGTTCCCATACTCGCCGATTAGTTGTATAAACGGTTCCTGTCCAATATTCTTTACCATAATCTCTAATTGTTGATGAAATGGCTTTTTGCAGATTAAAGGCTGGTAGGGCAGGTACTTCCACCGGAAAATAATCGTTAGAGGTGCCTTCGCCGCGGATGGCAGCTATGGGCAACAATAGTTCTCCTACACCTATATAGGGTTTTAAACTGCCTGTTTTCCCGAGAAACAATACCGCTTTGGGCATTACCGCCGAAAGTAAATCCATAATGGTGGCAGCCATCGGACTTCCCATAGAGAAATTAATGATAGTGATGTTATCTTTGGTGGCACTTTGCATGGGAGTATCCAAACCGCGAACTTCGGTTTGCATGATGCTGGCAAAATCGTGTATGTAGTTCTTAAAATTACTTAAAAGGATGTATTCTCCAAATTCATCCAAGCGTAAACCTGTGTAGCGCGGTAACCAATTTTCAACGATTTCTTTTTTTGTTTTCATATGTTTTTTGCTTTTTTATTTTAAACGAAAAGGCAATCTTTTAATTATTGATAAAATGAAAAATAATGAAAAAGAAAATAGATGTTATTGATTAATGGTTTTCAAGAAATCTACCAATTTTTGAATAGACCGTCCCCTATGGCTGATTCGGTTTTTCTCGTCGGTTGCCATTTCTGCAAATGTTTTATTGAATCCTGCAGGTTGAAAAATAGGGTCGTAGCCAAAACCAACGATCCCTTTTTTTTCTTTTAATATCTCACCATCAACTTTTCCTTCAAATAAGTACTCTTTCCCATTTAATATTAAAGCTATAACCGTACGGAAAGAAGCTTTGCGATTGAGCATGCCATTCATTTCGTTTAATACTTTATTCATATTGTCATCGAAATTACAACCCTCACCTGCGTAGCGAGCGGAATAAACACCCGGTCGACCGTTTAACGCTTCAATTTCCAGTCCGGTGTCATCGGCAAAGCAATTTTGTTTATATCTGTCGTAAATAAAATGTGCTTTTTGTAATGCATTGCCTTCTAAGGTGTCGGCGGTTTCTGGAATTTCGTCGGTGCAATTAATATCTTTGAGTGATAATATTTTTATATTACTACTAAGAATAGACTTTACTTCAAATAATTTATGCGGATTGTTGGTGGCGAAAATCAATTGCATAGGTTATTTATTCAGAACGTTATGTTATAATTATTGTAATTTCAACAAAGCTTCTTTTATTCTTCTAACGGCTTCTATTAATAGATTATCGGAAGTGGCATAAGAAAAACGGATGCAATTGTCGTCTCCAAAAGCGGCACCGGGCACCAAAGCTACATTGGCTTCATATAGCAAATACATAGCTAAATCGTTGCTATTGTTTATTTTATAATCTTTGAAGGATTTGCCGTAATAATAATTCACTTCGGGGAAGAAATAAAATGCGCCTTGAGGTAAAATAACATTGATGTTGGGAATGTCTTTTAATAATTTGAACATCAAATCGCGTCGTTCGCGGAATTTATTTCTCATATCGATAATATCTTTATTGTCGACCGGATTTAATTCCATAGCGATAATGGTTGCCCTTTGAGCGATGGAACAGGTGGCAGATGTAACTTGTCCTTGTAATTTATCGCATGCTTTGGCGATTTTAACATTGGCACCAATGAATCCGATACGCCATCCGGTCATGGCAAAGCCTTTGGCAACACCGTTAACAGTAATGACTTGATCTTTTATGTAATCGAATTGAGCCAAGCTTTCGTGTTTCCCTTCAAAATTGATGTGTTCATAAATTTCGTCGGCCATAGCAAACACATAAGGATGTTTGGCTAATACGTCGGCTATGCCTTTCAATTCTTCTTTTGTATAGAGCATACCGGTGGGATTGGATGGACTGCTAAACATGATTAATTTGGTTTTCGGAGTAATGGCAGCTTCCAATTGTTGGGGTGTTACTTTGAAATTATTGGCTAAAGTAGTTTTAACATAAACGGTTTTAGCTTCGGCCACTTTAACGATTTCTTTATAAGAAACCCAAAAAGGAGTAGGGATAATCACTTCATCGCCAGGATTAACTAATGCCATAACGGTTTGAAATATGGATTGCTTTGCTCCGGTCGAAACCACTATTTGCTCCGGTTTATAATCTAAATTGTTATCTCTTTTGAATTTTTTGCTGATAGCTTCACGTAAATCAGCATAGCCCGGTACTGGAGGATAATGCGTGTAATTGTTGTCGATGGCTTTTTTTGCGGCTTCTTTTACGATTTCGGGTGTATTGAAATCAGGTTCACCTATACTTAAACTAATCACATCTTTACCTTGAGCTTTTAATTCTCTCGCAATTCTTGTCATTGCAAGTGTTTCCGATTCTGACATTTGCAATATTCTATTTGATAATATTTCCATATCTGATATTTTATTTAAATTTTCAAAGAATTGCAAAAGTAATAAATTAAAAGCTATAGTTCATCTTTCTTCCAAAATATTTTTTAAGAATGTGTTCAATGATTTATTGAATTTTATTAATATGTTAGGCTTGATAAAGATAAGAATATTTATAAATGCATCAGACAATAGTGAAAAAAAATATACTTTTGTGGCGGAAAAATTTTGACTATAAATCGAATTTATTTTATGATAACTTTTCCCAATTGTAAAATTAACATTGGACTGCATGTACTTTCAAAAAGAGCAGACGGTTTTCATTCCATTGAAACGGTATTTTTACCGGTTAAGGGATTGAAAGATATTTTGGAACTAAAAGAAAGTCGGGAAACCGAGTTTTATTGTACCGGTTTAGGATCACAATATCTAACAAAGAATAATTTATGCATGAAAGCCTATGAATTATTGAAAGAGACCTATCAATTACCCCCGGTGAAAATGCATTTACATAAATGTATACCTACAGGAGCCGGATTAGGAGGCGGTTCCTCCGATGCCGCTTTTACTTTATTGTTGTTGAATAAATATTTTCAATTAGATATTAGTATAGCCAAGTTAGAATCTTATGCTGCTTCTTTAGGTAGTGATTGTGCTTTGTTTATTCAAAATCGTTTGATGCTCGGCAAAGGGAAAGGGGATGTTTTACTTCCAATCGATGTAGCCGATTTACAAAATAAATATATTTATATCATTAAACCTAATGTATTTGTTAAAACACCGGAAGCTTATACACATATTAAACCTTGCTCTTCACGTACTTCTTTAAAGTCATTAATTAAAAACCCAATCGCATTGTGGAAAGATATTATTATAAATGATTTTGAAAAATATGTTTTTTCTGTTTATCCTCAATTAGAAGAGTTAAAAGAAATGTTTTATTCTAAGGGTGCATTGTATGCTTCAATGACAGGTAGTGGTTCAGCTATTTATGGAATTTTCAATCATTTTCCAGATGATGTTTTTTTATCAAAATCCCATTGTTTTCATTGGAAAGGTGTTATAGAATAATGTTTCAAAAACAATATTTTTTTTGAAACTTAAAAAAAAAATGTATTTTTGCATTCAAAGTATATTATAGAATAATAAAGTATGTCGTTATAAATAAGATCAGTATAAAACATTAAAACTTAAAAATAATGTTATTTGATGAAGAAAAAGCTAAAGATATAGTTGAAAAGTACGGTTTATCTAAAAATAAAATTGCTGTTTGGCGTAGTAATAACAACATTCCAAATAAATACAATAAAAAAGAATATTCCATTTATTCAGATATGGCGAATAAACAGATTCCTATAATCCGTAAACAAATGTTCAAAATAATGGAAGCCAGAAAATTAAAATTGGTGGTTGTGAATGATATTTGTGGTTTTCCAAAGAACAAATTGAGTAGAGAAATTCAAAAAAAAGGTGTTTTAAAGTACGATGAATACATTCGATTGATAGAGAATATAAACAGTTTGAAACGTCAAACAGAGAAAGCTCTGGAAGCTCTTAAAAGTAAAAATAAAAATTGTTTAGATAATTATTTTAACAATGAGATGTTGAATTTGATGGCTTTATTTGAAAATAATTTAATTATTTATACCAAAATTACTCAATCCAGAAAAAATGCCAGAAAATCATTTCCATTTGAATATACAAATGATATTGAACGTTGCTTGTTTACTTTATTATTGGAATTGAAGTTGATAATCATTTATTTGTATTATCAAGCCGAATTCTCCACTTTATAAGGTCACTTTAAATGTCAATTGATGCTTGATCCTTTAAGTAATATATAAGTCTGTCTTTCTGCGTGAAACAAATAATCTTTTAAATTATATCAAACAAAAGTAAATAAAATGA
>MWCE01000070.1 GCA_002069895.1 Bacteroidetes bacterium ADurb.Bin234
GATAAATTAAATAAAAAAGAATATAAAGATTATTATATCAAATACCATAACCGTTCACGTGAACAAGAAATCGAAGCGGATAAATTAGGCTTTGAACGCTATTATAAACATTCTCCATATAGCTTTTCCGCTATCAACGGAGTGTTTGATGTACTACAATATTCCGAATTACCTTTTGATGAAATCCCATTTCTCCGCTCTTATATGGAAACCGATTTCTATCAGTTTCCCGAAAACTATTTTCTTTCGGCTGTAACACCCATACGATCCAGAGATAATTATATTGATACTTTATCAACCCATCCCAATATTCAAAAAAGAAGAGAAAATATTCAATATTTAAGCGGTGGTTTATCCGACCAAGGACGACAGATATTCGTTCAAACAGAAACTTTGTTTAACGAAGTACGTGATTTGGCACGTTTTGAATGCATTAATTTGTATTTGACCCAACACGAATTTGAAGAAGCTTTTTATAATACCTTTATTCTTGAACAATCATTTCCCGACAATTCCTTTCTTCGGATGGCTAAAACAGCATCTATATACGGTATTGCCAAATGTAAAAGTCAGGGACGTTTGAGTCAAGCGATTGAAAACTACAAAAAAAGGGAAGGTGAAATTCAACAAATCAGTTATTTCTTTTCAAAAATAAGTAAGAAAGAACTCTTGGTGTTGGCATTGCGTTTTGCCTGGGAAGCACATCGCAAAGACAAGGATAATGTTTATTTGTTAAATATTACAAAAGACCTTTTACATGAAGTAAGTGTTGAAAATAAAATGGGATATATCGATTTTTGCGATTATCCAATGGGAACAAATATTGATTCCATACCTGAAGAACCTCAAATAATCGATACGACAACTGTTAGCAGTAAATACCAGCGCATTAAACAACAAACAAAAAACACTAAAGTAAAACCTACCGAAAAATTCACAACCCTAAACTATATGTTGGTTGACCTTCGCTGTGAAGAAGATTTTATCGATCTTTGGAATATTGTAGTTAAAAATTATGAAGATGATAAAATACGTGCCGTTATCGAAGATAAATCTACCCTTAACATCAATAAATTATTGATAATAAAACCATATTACTTTATTTCTTCTAAAAAAAGAAATGAAAAAGCAGTGTTAAGGAATTATGTCAGAGCGGAAAAAGAAAGTGATGAATTATGTAAAACCGTTCAAACATCTATCCAAAAACTCAGCTTACCTGCTCTTTTATATTCTGCTGATAACATAAAACAATTTAATACCGAACAGTATAATCAATATGCTAAAATCCAATCTTGGATTCAAGAATTTATTTCTGCAGAAGATGTTGAAATGATCTATTATCAGACGGCAAATATGCAAGATGTTGTAAAAGAAACAGGATGTGATGCCATTAATCTGATAGTTGCACGTAAAAGCCGTGATAAATTTGTCAATTCAGGCAAAGTGTTTTCATTGTTAGAAGCTGTTTTTTGTCCTGTTGTAACACCCGTTATGATTGCGCGTATAGCACTGCCTCGCTATGATATTAAAGCAAATTTTATCGTTATTGATATTGAAAAAGGTAAAGTTAAGTTAAATCATGGTATTGAAGCTGATGGCTCGAACTACAAAGCTTATGTCAATTCATTCATATATAATATGTATGCCAAAATTAATAAAGAAAAATAATATGAAAAAATATATAGCATTTTGTATTATTTCAAGCTTGTTTATCTGCGAAACCTTTTCGCAAAACACAGGTTATATGGGAAAGCACTTCTTTCTTAATGCCGAAGCAAATTTTTCACCGGCATATGTATATCCAAATTCTTATGGTGTATCATTATCAAACAGCCTCGATTATTCTGCTTTCAATTTTATTTTATCCCCTTCGGTAGAGGCTATTGTTTGGAAAAAAGGAACAGTTGGAGTAGGGTATAATTTTTTCACATCTTATTATAATGCAGAATATTTTATATTAATAGATGATGAAGAAGATGTTGGGAATATTATTTATTTAGATAAATACATGTTATTCGAACCTTCCTATCGTATAAAATCGCATGGATGCCATTTTTTTTATAAACAATATCTTGGCGACACCTATGCTCCCTTAGGTCATTATTTTAAATTTACTTTCGATGCTTTTTTTAATAAACATATATTTAACGATGTTTTACCCGACACATTGAAAGTCTTAGGATATGACAAGGATCAAAGATTTTCAGCAATACCTCAAAAGAGTATGCTTTTTGGTTTTAAAGTGGAATACGGTTATGATTTTTTGCTCTTTGACAGATTGAAATTGTCAACCGGAATCTCTCTCGGTACTACTTTCGGCGGATATAAAACAAAAATGAGCGACTTACTTGATAGCTTTGATATTGATGGTATTGAACATATAGAATACGGAAAATCAAGACTTCTTAATGCTTATTGGTTTGGAATAAAAGTAGGGATTGGATTATTAACTATTTAATATTAATAAATAAAAATATAAAAGAATGAAAAAATTATTTTTAATCAGCACAGTAATCTTCTTTGGTCTATTTAATGCAAAAGCTCAAATACAGAGTAATTTAGGATTACGACTTGGAGGCAATACGGAAATTTCTTACCAATACGGATTTGGAGACGCCAACTGGGTTGAAGGTAGTATAGGATTGGGATTTGATAAACAAAAAGATAGCGCTTTTTCTACATCTATTAATTTTAATTGTTTATATCTCTATTCATATAATTTCTCCGGGTCTTGGTTCGTTTACGGTGGCTTAGGTACAGGCGTAGAAATTTCTTTTAAAGATATAAAAGATTATAGAAATTTAAAAGATTCATATGAAAGAGCGAAAAGGAGATCTGAAATTTTATATCTTAAAGTTGCCCCTATTGTAGGAGTAGAATATCAAATGGATGCACCGGTATCATTTTTTGCTGAATATCGCCCTGAAATGTTAATTATATTGAAACCAAAAGTCGGTTTTCAATTATACGGATTTTCTGTCGGGGTACGTTACCGATTTGAATAGAGATATACTTTCTTTCGAATAATCAATCTTTATACAATAGTTTTTTAATAAAAACGTTCTATTGTGTAAATTTCATGCGATGAAGAAATGCTTGGCATATATATATTTGTGTTTGTTTGCAGTTAATATCCTGCAAGCGCAAGAAGTACTTACCGGTTTGCATGCCAATATGGCAATCAAACAATCCTTTGATAAATTTAACGATTTACATCAAAAAACAATCAATAAATTCATTTATTATGAAGCCATAAACCTTCCTTTTATTGATGATTTTTCAAATTATACCGTTTATCCTGATACGGTCTTGTGGATTGACAAACAGGCATTCGTTAATTATAGTTTTGCCGTGAATCCTCCCAGTGTGGGCGTTGCCACACTCGATGCCGTTGATAAACAAGGGGAAATTTATGCCCATGCGCAAAAAGAATCCTTTCCGGCCGATAGTTTGACATCCCGTCCCATACGTTTGGATTCCATTTTTTATCCCTTCGCCAAAGCATTGTCGGCTGCCGATTCCATTTATTTCAGTTTTTATTATCAACCCGGAGGAGGAATAGGCAAACCTTGGGCTAAATTAGGCGATGCTCCCGAATCGTCCGATTCACTTGTACTTGAATTCGGTTATTATACAGGCGATACGATATTAGCGTATTACACTTATAAAGACTTTATTTTGTTTGATGATTATGATATAGGAGATACACTTTACAGTCCGTGCGATCCTAATTTATTTATTATTGCGACCCAAGAATATGAAATCGGCGATACCCTCGCTTTTCCTTGTGATTCGGTGATGATGCTCGAAAGTGTTTGGAATAACGTTTGGTCGACAGGCGGAACGACCTTGCAAACTTTTGCCGACTCCATGCACCTCGACACCTCTAAACTACTGTTTAAACAAGTATTAATCCCTGTTGTCGATTCCGTTTATTTTAATAAAGGATTCCAGTTCCGTTTTCGCAATTACGCTTCATTAGAATACACCGATAATAATCCTACTTGGGCAAGCAATGTCGATTTTTGGCACATCGATTACATTCGTTTCGACAGAGCTCGAACCATAACCGACACCCTAATTGACGATGTTAGTTTTTCTAATAATCCCGGTAGTGTTTTAGCCTATTATCAGGCCATCCCTTGGACACAGTTTAAAAATAATCAAGGCGGTCAGCTCACACAAAATATCAAAGTAAAACTCAGCAATCTGTCATCAGTTGTAAAAAACACTTCTTATATTTATTTTATAAGTGATATTGCCGGAACTCATATTGAAGATTACGACGGAGGATCCTATAACATTTTCCCGCTTGCAACATCGGGTTTTCAGGATTATGCACCCCATAGTTTGCCTCCGCTTTCCGTCAACTTCCCTTCCGATACCAAGGATAGTGCCGAATTCATGATTACACATATATTCAGAGAAGCAGGTAGCGGCGACATGAACCCGAAAAACGATACAGTGGTGTTTTATCATCATTTTCATAACTATTATGCTTACGATGACGGAATCCCCGAATCGGGCTATACCGTTGTTAATGTATATTCTCACCGCACATCCATGGCCTTGGGCTTTTCTTTAAGTAAGTCTGACACCCTCAGAGCCGTTGGGATGTATATCAATCACGTTTTAAAAAATGCCAATAATTTTAATTTTACCCTGACCGTCTGGACCGATAGCAGTGGATATCCCGGACGTATACTCCACAGCGAAACAATCGAACAAGAATATAATAATGATCTATACGGATTTCAGCATTATTATCTTTCCAAACCCGTTCCTGTTATCGGTAAATTTTTTATTGGTTATCAAATCAATACCAATAATTATTTGAATGTCGGATTTGACCAGAATAACGACAACAGTAAACATGTTTTTTATAAAACAGGTAATTACTGGGAAAGCAGTTTCCTTTCAGGAACACCCATGTTGCGACCTTTTTTAGGAAAAGAATGGAAACCCCTAAGTATTGAAAAAAGCATTAATCCTACTTTTAGCGTTCATTTGTTTCCAAATCCCGTTAATGATAAGTTAAGCCTTTCCTTAGCAGAAAACGTTAACAAGCAAGATGTTTCTATTGAAATTTATAGTATTAACGGACAGAAATTATATAAGGGAGTTTATTGCCAAAACATCAACGTTGCCGGTTATCAAAACGGATTCTATATCTTAAAAGCTTATCATAAAAAGACAGGACAAACCGCTATTTCAAAATTCGTTATTCATCATTAAAAACAATATATCATGTTGAATATCATCTTCTTTGGCCCTCCCGGTTCCGGGAAAGGGACACAATCGAAAATGCTGTTAAAAAAATATAAGTTAGAATATATTTCCACCGGCGACATTTTGCGTGATCACATAGCCAAAAGAACTCCCCAAGGAGTAGAAGCCAAAGCATTAATAGATAAAGGACAATTGGTTCCTGATGAATTAGTAGTTCAATTATTGGAATCGAAGTTAACGGAAAATAAAGACGCTAACGGCTTTTTATTCGACGGCTTCCCCCGTACCTTGGTTCAAGCCTATATACTTGAAGGATTATTGTTGAAAATCAATACATCTTTGCATACCGTCATTGCCTTGGATGTACCAAAAGAAGAACTTACCCGCCGTTTGTTAAACAGGGCACACATTGAAGGTCGCAGCGACGATAACGAAATCGTAATTCAAGAACGTTTCCGTGAATATGATAATAAAACTTTTCCCGTTATCGATTTTTATAAAAGCAGGAATATGTTTATTCCCATAGACGGCACAGGAACCGAAACCAAGATATTCGAGAGAGTGGAAAATGTTATTGATGGTGTAGTTAAAGAATCGTCTTATAATGTAGTCCTTATTGGACGACCAGGCTCAGGTAAAGGAACCCAGGGTGAAATCTTTGCTAAAAAACACAATTTTCATTACCTCTCCACCGGCGAATTGCTTTTATCGGAAATCAATAAAGGGAGTGAAATAGGAAAAAATGTAAAATCATTATATTCCAATGGTATAAGTGTACCCGACGAATTGATTATACGTTTGGTAGAAGAAGAAATGAGGAAGTATAACGAACACAGAGGATATATCTTTAAAGGATTTCCCCGTACATTGATTCAAACCTATATACTTGAAGGCATGTTACGCAGAATGAATACTTCCATTTCCTTGGTCGTTTATTTGGATGTACCCATGCTCAATTGTTTTAAACGGCTATCCAAACGTGCACAAACCAACGATGCCCGTCCTTATGACCTAACCACCGATTTGATTATCGGTAGGATGGAAGAGTTTGAAACCAAAATTAATCCGGTTATTAAATATTTTAAAAGTAAAAACAAACTTGTGCGCGTTAACGGCATAGGTTCACTCGAAGAAGTGGCCGAAGAATTAGACCAAATATTGGTTAAATCCTTGAAAAAGATAATTTAGTAACTAGAAAATTTTTCTTTTCTAAGGCAAAAATTTTTGAAAACGAAAAAAAGGTGTTTTACAAGGTTTTATACCAAAGAGCCGCAATGGTTCAAATTCGTAATTTTTAATTCGTAATTATTTTGCGACATCTCTCAGCACAAAAAACCGATAACTTGCAAAGAGAGTCCTTTTCATTTCCTTTCTTTTACCAAATAATACTTTGCCGTTACGTGATTATAATAGGATTGTAAAAGTGCTTTGAAATGGATAAGTGCCTCACTTTGGGCAGGGGAGTTTTGGTGAGCGATGTTATGTTCTTGCATTAAATCGTCGGCAGCGTAAGCCGATTGTATGTTTTTATCGTTAATATAAATACTTATTTCACCGGTGATACATTGATACAATTGGTTCACATAATTCGATGCCATAGGGAAACGTTCCCTTTCATTGAACACATCTCGGCCAAAGGCAAAATAAGGTTTGTTATAGCCTGTCAAACCCAAAACCGTGGGCATAATATCCAATTGTTGGGTAACGGTGCTATCCAGTCCTTTTAGGTTTGACCCCGGCGCATAAATAAAATAGAAGATAGCCGTTGAGCCTTTAGGTGTTTTGGTTAACGGTGCATATTTTTCGGGAGAAACATGGTCGGCAACAAACACAAAAATAGTATTTTCGAACCAGGGTTGCTCTTTTATCCTGTCGAAGAACTTGCGGAAAGCCAAATCTGAATATGCCACACATTTATGTATTTTCGTATGTCCTTTTGGCATTTTATCTTCATAATCGGGCGGAATCACATAGGGGTGATGGGATGTTAAATTAAAAACCGAAGCGAAAAACGGAGGTTTAATATCTTCCATTTTATCGGCAACATACTGAAAAAAAGGCATATCAAACACTCCCCAATAAGGTTCAACCGTATTGGCATCGGCTTTTCTTTCAGCTTCGAAATTATTGCGTGAATAAAAGGTGTTTATTCCGGCCATTTTGGCATAGGATTCAAAACCCATAGAGTTTCTTTCGGCACCGCAAAAAAAGTAAGTCGCATATCCTTGATTGTTTAATATTTTAGGCAGTCCTTCGGTCGGGCCTAAGGATTGGGGAAATAAAATAAACGAACGTTTATAGGATGGGATAGAGGTTAGTATGGATGGCAAGGCATCGATTGATTTCATGCCGTTGGAAAAAGCTTGGGTGAAAACATAACTTTCGCCCATCAAGGAGTCCAGAAAAGGAGTGAATCCTTCTTCCCCGCGATATAGTTCCGGACAATAAAATTTGGAATGTTCTTTACTGAAACTTTCCATAATAAAAAACATAACATTGGGTTTGTCGAAGCGATAAACCGATGATGCTTTAGGATAATGATAAGGACTGAAAAGTTTATTTAATTCGTTTTCTTCGAAATAATGTGGATTCTCCAAAGCTTCAATTTGCAGGGTCCTTAATACACAAAAAGGATTGCTTAAAATAAGATTGGCTTGTTGTGGACTTTCGGTATAGAAAGCAGCATTACTCAAAGCATAGGGTCTTAATTTCATCCTGAATCCTCCGCGTATGCCTGCTATGCTGATAAATATAACCACACATAAGATTAATGTATTAATAGGGTAATACAAATAAGCTTTTTTGATTTGGGTGGGATGATATTTTATTTTTTTATAGGTAAAAACCATTAAAAATATCAATGCTGCAGCAACCAACACCAACCACCAATCGTCGACAATAGCTTCTTTTATAATGGGGGCATTGTTTGTGTTTTCCAAAAAATGCAATTCTTCCGAAGTAAACCGCTTCAAGGTAAAGTGAAAATAAATAACATCGGCAAGATTTAATGCAACAATCGCTATGGAATTGCTTATAGCATAAATCCAAAACAATGTTTTTTGATATATTTTATGTGCCCGAAATCGGATCGGGAATACCGATAATACTATAAATAAACAATTTATATAGATAATAGAAATATTATCAAACACTATCGACCCTTTGAGCAAGCGTCCGAATTGAGTTAAAGTAATATCACCCAATACTTCATGATTATAAATATAAAATATAATTTGGGTTATAAAAATAACGATATAAAGAATAAGTAACCTTAAAACAAGGGTAGTAACATCATTAAATAGAATGTGTTTTAGGATAGGATATTTGTTAAAAATGCCTTTTTTTAATAGGGTATTATTCATTGTTATGAAAACAAAAATTTACATTTCATAACGATTTTATCTTTGTATAATTGTTTAAGTATAAAAAGAAAATAATATTTTATTCACCGCTTCTGCTGAAAAAACCGCTAATAGCTTTCGGAAAAATCAACACCGGCTGCCGGAAAAACAGAGAGTAGCTGTCCATAAAATTTTCACACGTGAGGATTTATTTTTCTGACGTGAAAATTCTACAGAAGGCTGTTGTCGGTAAAACGGAGAATCGCTGTCAGAACAACTCTGAACAATCGTTACAAACAATACGGCAGAAATCCTTACAAAAAGGATAAACCCATTTTAACATCATCGAGAGTGTTTGAAAAAATGATGTACTTTTGTACATTCATAAAAAATGGGCACCTACATGAGAGATACGGAAAAGAAATTATTTTTATTAGATGCAATGGCGTTGATTTATAGAGCGTATTATGCTTTAAACAAAAACCCGCGCATCAATTCCAAAGGAGAAAACACCTCGGCCGTTTTAGGCTTTACCAATTCCTTATATGAGATATTAAAAAAAGAAAAGCCTACTCATATTGCCGTTGCTTTCGACAGTTTCGGCCCTACCTTGCGTCATGTTGACTTTTCAGCTTATAAAGCCAACCGTGAAAGCATGCCCGAAGATATGGTGCTTAGTTTGCCCTATATACGTGCCATAATAGAAGCCTTTCGTATTCCTTTGCTTGAAGTCCCCGGATTTGAAGCCGACGACATCATTGGAACCTTAGCAAAAAAAGCCGAAAGAGCCGGTTTTACCGTGTATATGGTTACTTCTGATAAAGATTACGGACAATTGGTTTCAGAGCGTATATTTATGTATAAACCCGCTTATATGGGAAACGATATCAGTATATTAGGCGAGAAAGAAATCTGTGAGAAATACAGTATTCAACGACCGGAACAATTAATTGATATACTCGGTTTGTGGGGAGATGCCTCGGATAATATTCCCGGCATAAAAGGCATAGGAGAGGTAACCGCTAAACAATTAATTGCCGAATTCGGTTCCATAGAAAACATGATTCAACAAAGTGATAATATTAGTAATGTAAAATTACGTCAGAAAATAAAAGAAGGCAGCGAAGTCGCCATTATGTCGAAGATGTTGGCTACTATTATGTTGGATGTTCCCATCAATTTGAATGAAGACGATTTAAAATTCAAAACTCCCGATTTTAATACCTTGAAATCCCTATTTGAACAATTGGAATTCAAAACGTTGGCACAAAGAGTATTTGCCGATTTTTCAAAGAAAAAGGAAGTCCCTCTGCCCGACTTATTTTCTTCGCTCGAAAACAAGGAAGAAGAACAACAAACCGAAGACAGCGTTTTATCTATCTACAATACACCCCATGATTATCAATTAATACAATCATATGATGAACTGAAAAAGTTAGCCCATTCAATCCAACCCACCTCTTTACTGTGTTTCGACACCGAGACCGATGGGTTGGATTTGATCAATGTGCGCATGTTAGGGTTGTCGATAAGCATCGAAGCATTCAAAGCCTATTATATACAAATGCCTGCTTCTTATGAAGAAACATGCCGTTGGATGCAGGTATTAAAACCTGTATTTGAAAATCCTCAGGTATTGAAGATTGCACAAAACCTAAAATTCGATATGCAAGTGCTGTTACGTTATGGCGTGGAAGTGAAAGGTGAATGTTTCGACACCCTTTTGGCACATTATATCATCGAACCCGAAATGCGTCATAACCTGGATTTATTGGCAAAAAGTTATCTTAATTATGAAACCGTTACCTTTGAACAACTCACAGGCAGCAGCACCAAGAAAACAAGCATAGCCGATGTTCCCATTGAAAAACTAAAAGATTATGCTTGCGAAGATGCCGATATTACCTTACGTCTTTATCACATATTGGAAAAACAATTGTATGAAAATGAAGGTTATAAACTATTCAAAGAAATAGAAATGCCTTTGGTGCCGGTTTTGGCAAGCATGGAACAAAAAGGTGTTCATATCGATACCGACTTTTTAAACACCTATGCCGCCGAATTGCAAATCAAAGCCAAAGCAATTGAAACAAACATTTATGAATTAGCAGGCGAAGTTTTCAACATTTCTTCTCCTAAACAACTGGGAATTATCTTATTCGAAAAGTTAAAGATCATTGAAAATGCCAAACTCACCAAAACAAAACAATACCAAACAGGCGAAGAAATTTTACAAAAATTAGAACATAAACATCCAATCATTGCTTTGATATTGGAATATAGAGGCATTATGAAACTGAAATCGACCTATGCCGAAGCCTTCCCGAATTTGGTAAATCCACAAACCGGTCGTGTTCACACTTCCTTTAATCAAGCCATTACAGCCACAGGACGTTTAAGTTCCAGTAATCCCAATTTGCAGAATATCCCAATACGCAACGAGGAAGGACGAGAAATAAGAAAAGCCTTTATCCCTGCCAACGAAGAATATACACTTTTAGCCGCCGACTATTCTCAAATAGAATTACGCCTGATGGCAGCCATGAGTGGAGATGAAAGCATGTTCGAATCATTTTGTAACGGAGAAGATATTCATGCTGCCACCGCATCAAAGATTTATAATGTCCCCTTGCCCGAGGTGAGCCGCGAAATGCGCAGGAATGCCAAAACCGTTAATTTCGGTATCATTTACGGCATATCAGCTTTCGGTTTATCGGAACGACTGAATATTTCACGCAAAGAAGCCGCCGATATCATTGAACAATATTTCAATAAATATCCGAAAGTAAAACAATACATGGAAAAACAAAAAGAGTTTGCA
>MWCE01000071.1 GCA_002069895.1 Bacteroidetes bacterium ADurb.Bin234
GCCGAGATAATTTGATGGGTTAAAACATGTTTGAAAACAGGGGAAATATGTTTTATTTTCCAATCGGTATCAACAAAGCGGGATTGTAGATAAGGATGATTATATAAATGTTTTTCGGCTATAGGTTCTTCTGTTTCCCATAAAGGAAACTCATACAATCCTTTCCAAATATCTTTAGCTATACGTTTTTGAAGATAAATATGATTATCTTTTTCAAAATGTAAATAAAAGAAGAAACGATTCCTTGTTTTTGTTTTATGTATTTTCACCGGAAGTGTGTTTTGTTCGCAATGAAGATTTGCGTAGCAGGAATTTGAAAAATAGCAATGTTCGCATTGTGGTTGTTGAGGAGTGCATTGAATGGCACCAAAATCCATCATGGCTTGATTAAAAATACTAGGATTGGTTTTACTAATCAGTTTATTAGCAAGAGCCGTGATTTTCTTTTTACCAAGAGCGGTATCAATAGGATCATATATGCCATGGGAACGGGAAAGGACGCGCAAAACATTGCCATCGATAACAGGATGTGGCAAATGAAAAGCAAAAGAGGCAATGGCTGCAGCCGTATAACTACCAACACCTTTTATTTTAAGTATTTCATCATAAGTATTAGGGAAAATCCCTTTGCATGTTTCGATTAAATAAACGGCACCGGCATAAATGTTTCGGGCACGAGTGTAATATCCCAGTCCTTGCCAATATTTCAATACTTCTTGTTCATCGGCATCATAAATCGTTTGAAGATTTGGGAAACGTTCAATAAAACGCAAATAATAGTTCCATCCTTGTGCTACACGGGTTTGTTGTAAAATGATTTCCGATATCCATATTTTATATGGATCGGTTTCGTTACGCCAGGGGAGTTCACGTTTATGTGTATCATACCATCTTAATAAAGTGGTAGCAAAAACATTTGTCATTATGGTAAATTAACGAATCAAGGTAACATTTCCTTTTTTAAAATAATTGATTTGTCCCAAACAAGTAGCTTCCAAATAATAGACATAAACACCCGGTTCGCAGGGCTTTCCTTTAAATGTGCCATCCCATCCTTTTTTAATATCATTGGTTTCAAACACTTTTTCTCCCCATCGATCAAATATGGCTAAATGTATGTCGGTCAATAATTTTCCTCTGACATATAAGACATCGTTATTGTTATCTTTATTCGGACTGAAAGCGTTAGGAATAAAGATATAAGGTTCGTCGCAAATAACATCCAAAACACTAATTGTTAAGGTATCAAATTCTTTACAGCCGTAAGAATCGGTAACAACAACAGTATAAGTTGTGGTGTTGTTAGGCTTTGCAATCGTTTTTATTCCTTTTGGATTCGATAATTCTTCAGTAGGAGACCATTCATAAGTAAAATCAGTGCCTAAATCGGTAACATATAAAGTAGTGGATTGACTTCTATAAATGATTGCGGAATCGGTCCAGGCATCTACTTTTTTGGGAAAATAACTTGAATCTTCAACGAGGATATGTATTAATTTCCGACATCCGTTACTATCGTAAATATTTACGTCATGATTTCCATAACATAATCCGGTTTTATGCATGCTAGTATCCCCATCGGGCCAAATGCAATAATAAGGAGGTTTACCTCCATTAACTTGTATCATAGCTTGACCGTAACAAGCTTCCACACAAGGAGTTTTTATCACTTGATAAGAAATATCCAAAGAATCGAATTGAAGTAGGGTCAATATGGTGTCGATTTCACAGTCATTGGTATCTATCACTTTTAAGTGGTAAGTGCCTTCGGTGAGATTTGTTAATGAATCGTTCCCTTTAACGCCATCCCAATAAAAGCGATAAGGGGGTGTTCCGCCGATAATGTGAGCAATAATTTTTCCATCGTCAAAACCGTAACAATTGGGTTGTATCATTTCAATTTCACTAAATAGCAAAGGCAGAGGAGTTCTAATAATTGGAAAAACACGTTTGGTACAGTGAGCCATATCTTTGACAAGTATATCATAGATACCGGTACATAAATTGCTTGCCGTGTCTTTATTATATCCGTTCTTCCACTCAAACACATAAGGTGCAAATCCTGAAGGGAATAAAGAAATGCTGCCGTCGCATTCGCCATAGCATGAGATATGTGTTATTAAGTATGATACATTTAGGATTGAAGTGTCTTTGATAATAATTTTTGCCGTATCTTCACATAAGTTCTTGTCTTTTAAAACAAAAACATATTCTCCGGCGCATAAATCTTTAATGGATGTTGTCGTATCTCCGGTAATCCACCAATAAGAATAAGGTGGAACCCCTCCGCTACCACCTGCCGAAACATAACCTGAGCAAGAGTCATTACAATAAACTAATGTGTTGGTATCGAAAAAATAAGAATTCAATGCGGGTGGTTCAACAAGTGAAACATCAATATTATATACACAATCGTGTGTATCGGTAACATATACGCTATAATTACCTTTAGGTAAATTTTTCGCTTCATTTTCAACACCTGCATCATCTTTCCATTGAAAGGTGCAGGGCATAGAGGCTGAATCTAAATTAATGCGTATGTATCCGTCATGATATCCGTAACAGCGAATATCTTTTTTTATTATGGTATAATCGATAGTATAAGTATCAACAAAAACAGAATCCTTATTTTCACATCCAAATTCATTAATAACGGAAACATAATAATACATTGGTTTATCCGGACAAACAAACGGACGGAATATATTTGCACCGTAAATGATATTTGAAATAGGTTGCCAGGAATAAGTGAGTTTTTTCCCTGCTTGGGCATTATTGACAATTGCTGTTAAATGAATCGAATCGTTAATGCAAATTATTGAAGTGGGAGGAATAAGAATATTAATATGAGATTCCGTGATGTTTATACTATCCGTTAAAGAACAATACGCATTCGACATTTTAACATAATATTTTTTAGATTGCTTTAACACATCTTTTCCTACAGGATTCGACAATGGAGAATTTAAAGTGTCGGAAAAAAATCTATTAGAAGACCATATGTATTTTGTTCCACCTACTGTTGATGCTTGTAAAAGAATGGTATCACCTAAACAAGCGGTGTCGTTTAAGCCTGCATCAAGATAAACAGGAATCACATTAACTACTTGTGTAAAGGTATCAATGCAATACCCGTCAGTAATAAATAAAGAGTAAGTTATAGTATTTGGGTTCGAAGCAATCGGATTGGCTATGTTGGGATTACTTAAATAGGAAGAAGGCAGCCAATTGTAGGAAACATTCGGATTTCCCGAAGGAGTAATACCAATTTGGATAAAATCGTCTTTACACATATATTTGGTAGGTAAAGTGTCTTTGGTATTTGATAAGACTAATAATTCTTTAATCAAAGTATCGGAAAAATTACAGCTTCCCGTGTCGGCAACAATTAATTTTATTTTAAATATTCCCGATTTCGTATAAGTATGGGCGGGATTTTTTAATGTAGAAGTAATCCCGTCGCCAAAATCCCAAAAATAAGTAGATGTTGCACTTGAAATTACTTGAGAACGATTGTCGAAATTAATGGTATAGGGGGCACAAATAATACTTGGACAAGCAAAATCAGCTACTACCGAGGGGGATAGAAAATCTATTTTCACAACTCCCAGGTTACAATTAGTACTATTATTTGATTGGCTAACAACTCCCGGGGTCACGGGCAAATCTTGACGACCTCCACAACTGGAGCAAATAGCTTGATAAATACACCCTTTTTTGTCGAAGCGACTGGTACCACCATCAACATGTTCATCTGAAGTGGCTCCACCAAAATAAGTAGCAAAGATAAGTTTGGAAGCATTTTCATCAATACTGATAAAATAAAAATCATTATTATCGGTAGTAGTTTGAAATGCATTGGAGCTAATAGGTAATCCGCTGGTTCCACAATTTGTGTTTCCTATATGAGCATTTATTTTGGGTGAACCCCATCCGGAAATATAAATGCATTTGCATAAATCGACCATTAAGGCTGTAGGAGAAATATCGGGACCAATTCTTCCGGTACCAAATGCAGTTGACCATATTATTTGCGATAAATTGCTTGAAATTTTACTGATAAATTGTCCACCTCCTGAGTTATACCAAGCGGCATTTTGTATCCACGACATTCCTGTTGCATCGGTTAATCCCATAACATAAACATCGTTTTGGCGGTCTAATTTAATCAGATATGCTTGATCAAAGGTGCTTTTGCCAAGGTAAGTGGATTGTAATATTTGATTCCCGTTGGTCGAAATTTTAAAGATAAAGCCATCGCTAGCTCCTCCGGCATATGCAGTTTGTAAACATCCTAAAGTAGTAGGTAAATTTCTCGAATAAGTTCCCCCACACACCACTAAATTGTAATTATTATCCAATGCCATACTGTAAATAGCGTCTGAACTGTCTCCACCTAAATAAGAAGCCCAAATTAAATTACTTAAATCATAATTAAATTTGGCAACACATCCGTCTTGGTTTCCTCCACCATAAGTTTGTTGAAAAGTACCGGATGTAGTTGGTAAATTTGATGAATTTGTACTTGAAACGATATAAACATTGCTAAATTCATCAATCATAATTTCTCCACGCACTTCATCGGCATAATTTTTTCTAAGACGGGTGTCGGTACTTAATCCGTCATTGCCTGAACCACCAAAATAAGTAGAGCCTAATAATTGAGTCCCGTTTACATTAAACTTTGTGATAACAATATCCGAACCTGTTAAATATTGAATAACATTAGTTAAAGTGAAATTGCTTCCCCCGTTAAAAGTAGCATCGAAAGCATTGGGAGTTACCGGAAAATTTGATGATGAAGTACTTGCTAATACATATAATTCATTGTTGTCGTTAACTATTAAACTGTGTGGAACTTCACTTCCATTTCCGCCGAGATAAGTAGAAAACAGTAAAGTATTTCCGGTGGCATTGAATTTTAATATTCCGATATCTTG
This sequence comes from Bacteroidetes bacterium ADurb.Bin234, assembly GCA_002069895.1. Classification (GTDB taxonomy): domain Bacteria; phylum Bacteroidota; class Bacteroidia; order Bacteroidales; family WCHB1-69; genus UBA5266. The sequence goes on from MWCE01000071.1 coordinate 4,941, forward strand.
AGAACCTCCTCCATAGTTAACTTGATATGCTCCTGTTGTAGTAGGGAATCCGGGATAGCTAATTCCAAATACACCACTTCCTCCATATAGGTTCCCTTCGCTGTCGTAGGTAGCAGTATAACCCCAGTTATCTACATAAGAACCGGAATAAGAACAAAACACTAAGGTAGGATCAATAATTAATGGCAAATTCTTATCATATGTGCCTAATTTAAAATAAACATTTTTGCCTTTCAACACAAATTTGCAATCAACAGGAATAATATCACCCGATTTATTATGTTGATATGCATAGGGTTTTAATTCGATAGTTTCATTTTTACCACAAATTATATATAAATTTTCTTGTTTTATATACAGTTTGTCAACGCCTTTATAACTCATGCTGATTATTTGAGGATCAATGCCTTTCTCAACAATAAATTCATATTTTAGGGATTGATTCTTTTCATAAAAATGTAAATCAATTCCGGGATAAAGATTTTCATATTTAATGGTGTGGTATTTCTGAACCCTTGTTGCCCATTTGGAAGGATCGTTGCCTATATAATAATTATTGTAATCAGTAAAAGGATTGTAGCCGATTATGGCTGTTGGCTTTTGTGCGTTGTTATAATGTACTTTATAAGCATGATAGGTAACTGATAAATCATTTTCATTGTTTTCAGTAGGAGGGTTGAATTTACGATGCAATATTTGTTCAACAGATTCTCTGTCTTGTAATACGTAAGTAATGGTATTTTCTTCAAAAAAAATCGCACCGCCTTTAAATTCGGTTTTGAATTTTATAAATGGTTCCCATTGGTTTTTGTTTTCAATAAATGCAGTATTTCCTTGTTCTTGTGAGAACAATGCCCCTGCTGAAAAGCATATTAAAATGATATGTAAAATTAAATGTTTCATCGATATAAGAATATAATCTTGTAAATAAAGATTATAATTTAATTTTTGCAAATATAGTGTTTTTTTATGATTCCTTTATCAATAGATTTACTTAATTTTTTGCTATGAGTGATAGAAGTAGAAAATTCAAGCTTCCTACTTATGGCATTCGCTGTCGTTTAAGAAAATAGGTTAACATAACTTTAAAAAATCCTTCATTAATATTAGTCTCAACTAAATCAATTTGATATTGTCCGCAACGTATTTTTAAATCCTGTTTAAATGTTTGCATAGATTTCCGATATAAAGTTTTCATTTCGGCGGCATTCACTTTGGTCATTTCACCCGTTTCCATATCAATGAACTTATAGGGTTTGTTATCGAAGTTAAAGTTGATTTCCAAATCCTTGTCATAAACATGAAATAAAATTACATCATGTTTATTATGACGTAAATGTTGTAAAGCTAAAAACATTTCATCTTGTGCATGGTAGTGGTCAAACATATCGCTGAAAATAATGACCAAGGACCGGCGATGAATGCGTTCGGCAATTTCATGGAGGTTGTCAATTACGTTGGTAGTTTGTTTTTGTTGCATATCATATTGTTTTAATAATTTTTCCAATTCTGTCATCAACAATTTAATATGAACGTTATTTGATTTTGCACCGGAGTGGAAATCAATTTTATCGGAAAAAAGGGTTAATCCAACGGCATCGCGTTGTTGTTTTAGCATTTGAATAATGGCTGCCGCAGCATAGACGGAAAAATATATTTTATTCGGACTTTCTAAAGATAGATTTTTGCGGTGTGGAAAAAACATGGATGAAGACATATCAATAATAATTTGACAACGCAAATTTGTTTCTTCTTCATATTGTTTTACAAACAGTTTATCCGTTCGACCATATAGTTTCCAATCGATATTTCGGGTCGATTCACCTGTGTTATAGGGACGATATTCAGCAAATTCGACCGAAAAACCGTGAAACGGACTTTTATGCAAACCGGTAATAAATCCTTCTACCATCTGGCGTGCAAGAAGTTCTAAATTCCCAAATTGTTGGAGTTGATGAATATCTATCGAAGGCATTATTTTTATTTTTGTATAATATAACGTTTTGTTTTACGTTTTATTTTCACAAATTTTTCTACTTTTGCACATAACATTTTAATGATATAAAAAAATGAAAATGAAGTTAATTAATACAATAGTTATTATGATGTTAAGCAATATATTGTTTGCTCAAACATCAAAAGAATTATCTGCTATATCTGCCTTTATGTATAATACTAAAGGAAAAGTAATTGAGCAACATTATTATACGGTTTCCAGTGGACAAGAAGAGGGTCCGCAAAAAACTTATACTTTTTATAATAATAATGATAAAGTAAAAGAACAAGTTGTTTTAAATACATTTGGAGATACAGCACAAAAAACAGTATACCAATATCAAGAAAGTAAAATTACAGTCATATCATATGCTTATTATGGTAGCCAAGTTACACCAACAAGTAAATCAGTATATAATGGGGTAAAAGAATCGGAAGAATATGATCAACAATTTTTTAATTTTATGTTTGACGGGGGAATGACTATGTTTTTATGTGATTCTTTTAAAATGTATGTCTGGGAATCTGACGACTGGAGATTGAATATGAAAGGTTATTTTACATTTAATAATTACAACAATCCTTCGAAAGTATTAACTACTATTTTAATGAATCAAACAGCTTTGGATTTACAAATGGATTTTTCATATGATAATAAACAAAATTGTACTCAAGTTAAAACAAGTGTCATTGTGGGATTATTGCCTCTTTCATTAATGAAAGTAGATCAAAAGTATGATAAAAATTCAAATTTAATTGAAATGCATACTTATCCTGAAATTAACCCTCTATTACAGGAAGTTATTGGAGATGAATTTGATGAGTTTTTAACGGAATCAAAAATATATTACTATTATAATACACATAATGATATCTCTACAATTAAGTATTATACTTACGATAAAGTATCCTCTCGTTTTTATGAAACGAGTAGTGATGAATATGTTTATAAATCAATGACTATCAATTCGGAAGTAAAATATGTTGTTGATACAATTTATCAATATATAGGACCTGTTACTAATATCACAGATCAAAAACAAACACTCACAGGCGTCTTCTTTTTCCCAAATCCTGTTAAAGATAAAATTATTGTTCAAGGAGTAGAATCAGTTTCTACCTTAGCAATTTATGATATAAACGGTAAACAAATACATACACAAAGCATAAAACCTGATGATATTTCGGTTTCGGTTCAAAGCTTTGCGAGAGGAATGTATATTATGAAAATCATAAATCAAAAAGGAGTTTATTTTTCTAAATTTATGAAAGAATAAGGGGTTAAGATTAATAAACTTCCGGCATCATTCTTTCATTGCTTCCCGTTCGAGTGAAGATTTTTCCCATTTTTCAACTAAAACAGCAATTTCTTTTTGTAGAGATTGATATTGATTATATAAAGAACCTGAATTTACCTCTTCTGCATAATGTTCGGGTGTACACAACTTACGGTTGAGTTCTTCAAGTAATTTCTCCTTAGTTTGTATTTCGTTTTCAATTTTTTCAATTTGTTTTTCTAATTTACGAATGGAACTGTCTTTTTGTTTTTGTTTTTCCCATTGCATTTTAAAGTCCGATTCAGAATCGGTTGTTGTGCTTTGTAAATCGGAGGTTTTTGTATTCAACAGTTGTAATGATTGTAAATTTGTTTTATCCAAATAGTCCTGTATATCTCCGAGATGTACTTTAACGGTTTTATTTCTAAATTCAAATACTTTATCGGTAAGACCTTGCAAAAAATCACGATCATGAGAAACAATAATAAGGGTCCCGTTATAACGTAACAAAGCATTTTTTAATACATCTTTCGATGCCATATCGAGGTGATTGGTAGGTTCATCCAGTAATAATACATTATAAGGTTCCAATAATAACTTGGCCAAGGCTAATCGGGCTTTTTCTCCTCCCGACAATACGGAAACTTTTTTATCGATATCATCATTCGAAAATAAAAAACTTCCCAAAATACCGCGAATTTTAGTTCTTATTTCTCCTACGGCAACATCATCCATGGTTTCAAATACCGTTTTTTTAGAATCTAATAATAAGTTTTGATTTTGAGCATAATATCCAATTTTAACCATTTCACCTCTATGCAAATTTCCTGTTGTATGTTGAAGTTCGTGATGCAAAATTCGCATCAAAGTGGTTTTCCCTTCGCCGTTTTTACCTACAAAAGCAATTTTTTCTTTATTTTCTATTGCAAAATTCACATTTTGAAGCACTTCTTTTGTATCGTATTTTTTTGATAAATTCTCGGCTTCAAAAACTACTCGATTACAATTGGGTGCCGGTGGAAATAAAAAATGAATTTTAGAAGCATCTATTTCGTCTACTTCTATAACATCCATTTTTTCAAGCAGTTTTACCCTGCTTTGCACTTGTTTGGCTTTGGTTGCTTTATAACGAAACCGTTCAATAAAGTTTTCAATGGCTTCTATTTCTTTTTGTTGATTTTCAAATGCCTGTTTTTGAGAAGCAATGCGTTCTTTTCGCCTTTCCACATAGGTGGAATAATTACAATTGTAATCTTCAATTTTTCCTAAGGTTATTTCGACTGTACGATTACATACTTTATTCAAAAAAGCACGATCATGCGAAACCAGAATAACCGCTCCATAATAATTATATAAAAAATTTTCCAGCCATTGGATTGATTCAATATCTAAATGATTGGTAGGTTCATCTAATAAAATAATCTCAGGATGTTGAAGAAGAATTTTAGCCAATGCAACCCTCATTTGCCATCCGCTACTGAATTCGTTCATCCGGCGATAAAAATCATTTTTAGAAAAGCCTAATCCCAATAAAACTTTTTCGGTATTAGATTCTATTTGATTGGCTCCGGTATATTCGAGACGATGGGTTAAGGTACTTAGGTTTTCTAATAAATTCAAATATTCTTTCGATTCATAATCATCGACCGATGCTATTTGATGTGTTATATTATTTATTTTTTCTTCCAACTGTTTCACTTCTGAAAAAGCACTTAATGTTTCATCCCACACTGTTTTATCGGACGAAACATGCATTTCTTGCGGCAAGTATCCTATTCTATGTCCCTTAGAAATAACAATATTACCCTTTTCAGCTTGCATTTTATGGGATAGGATTTTAAGTAATGTAGTTTTCCCTGCACCGTTTTTCCCTACCAATCCAATGCGGTCGGTATCGGAAACAACAAAACTAACCTCTTTAAATAAAGGTTCTTCCGAAAAATAAACACTAAGATTTTGAACACTTATCATGTAAAAAATTGTCTTAATAATAATTACTATTCATTAAATAGTAAAAAATAATGAAAAAGTATTATATGCTAAAAATATAATGAAGGCATTAAATAATTGTTTATATAATCAGAAACACCTTCTTCAAGAGAAGTTAAGGGTATATTATAACCTGCATCTATTAACTTATCCATTTTTGCTTCGGTGAAATATTGATATTTATCTCTTATATCTTCCGGAGTATCAATAAAGTTAATTGTTTTTTCTTTATGAAGGGTGTTAAATACAGCACTAACCAAATCATTGAAAGAACGGGCTTTACCGCTACCTAAATTATATAATCCGGAATCGGGACGGTATTTCATAAGAAAAGAAATAACATTTACAACATCTTTTACATAAACAAAATCACGTAATTGTTCGCCGTCTTTAAAATTTTCATTATGAGACCTGAATAACTTAACAGTTCCCGTTGTTTTAATTTGTTCAAATGCATGAAAAACGACAGAGGCCATCCTTTTTTTATGGTATTCGTTAGGGCCGTATACATTAAAAAATTTCAAACCTGCCCAAAAAGGAGGTGCCGTTTCTTGTTTCAATACCCATTTATCTATTTCGTTTTTAGATATACCGTAAAGATTCAAGGGTTTGAGTTTTTCAACAACGGAATGATTATCAAAATAGCCTTGTTCCCCTAATCCATATGTAGCCGCCGATGAAGCATAGATTAATGGAATTCCGTAAAACGCACAATTCTCCCACATGCGTTGCGAGTAGTTCACATTCAATTCTTGAAATAAGTCCCAGTTTGTTTCGGTTGTATCGGTTCGAGCTCCTATATGTAGAATAAAATCAACTTGTTGATAATTTACATCCAACCATGAAAAGAATTCGGTCCGTTTAACTTTATAAATAAATGATTTGTTCTCCAAATTTTTAAGTTTTTCAACTTTGGAAAAGTCGTCAACGGCAACAATATTTTCATAGCCTTCGTTATGCAATCTTTGTATCAAACAACTGCCAATAAATCCGGCAGCTCCTGTTACCACAATATAATTCATTCAGCAGTTAAAATATTTTTTGCAAAAGTATAATTTTTTATAATATCCTATTCGTTTTTGTTTACTATTTTTATTCCTATTGCCAGACAAAAGTCTCAAGCAATAATAAATTCTTTATACAATAAAAAAAGGCTGTGTTCTAATATAGACATTGTAAATTAGAACATAGCCTTAAACTCATATCATTTATAATATTTTAATGGCAATTTAGCAATGAAAAACGTTATTATATTCACCTCATTTTCTATCTTTTACGCTTGTGCCAGAATACCCCTTGAGACACGCTTGTCTGCGAAAATTGCTGCCTTGCTTGGAGTTCCAACCAAGCGTGGTTCACGCACCAACCAAGCGTGGTTCACGCACCAACCAA
>MWCE01000072.1 GCA_002069895.1 Bacteroidetes bacterium ADurb.Bin234
CGGAAAATCGAAATCAAGACACGTGGTCTTTCGAAGAATATTTTCGCGGGTGAATATCACACCGCTTTTAAAGGGCGTGGTATGACCTTTGCCGAAGTGCGTGAGTACCAGTATGGAGATGATATTCGATCCATCGACTGGAACGTTACTGCTCGCTTCGGACATCCCTACATTAAAGTTTTTGAAGAAGAACGCGAGCTTACAGTAGTATTGCTCATTGATGTTTCAGGCAGTCGCGACTTTGGTACGGTAACACAATACAAAAAAGATATTTTTACCGAAGTGGCTGCTACACTGGCATTTTCTACGATTCAGAATAACGATAAAATTGGTGTAATTTTCTTTTCTGATAGAATTGAGAAATTCATTCCACCCAAAAAAGGTCGTAAACATGTTTTACACATTATAAGGGAATTGATTGATTTTCAACCAGAAAGTAACAAAACAGATATCGGGATGGCGCTTCGTTATTTTACAAACGCCATTAAAAAGAGTTCAACTGCGTTTATAATTTCAGATTTTATTGATTCAGGTTTCGACAAAGAACTAACCATTGCTAATCGTAAACACGATGTTGTTGCATTACAGGTTTACGATATCAGAGAAACTGAGTTGCCGGATGTGGGACTAATCAAACTTCGCGATGCCGAAACCGGTAAACGTATATGGGTTGATACCTCTGATAAACGTCTGCGAACTACATACAAACATGCATGGGGCGAAAGTCAGCTTACCTTGCAGAAGATTTTTACAAAAGCCGGTGTCGATTCGGTATCAATGAGTACATCCGACGACTATGTGAAAGCATTGATGAAACTTTTCAAAATGAGAGCATAAATTGAGATAAAAAGTGTAAAGAATTTTTATTATAAAATGACAAAAGATTTTAAGATATTGTGTTTGATGATTTTTTCTTCGCTTTTAATTCAAAGCTTATCATCACAACCGGTTACAGTAAATGCCCGCATTGATTCTACTGTAATGTGGATTGGTAATCAAACCCAACTAACTTTTGAAATTTCACAAGGAAAAGGTCAACATGTGAAAACTCCGGTTTTTTCCGATACAATTCCCGGAGGTCTGGAACTGGTAGAAAAAGTAAAATCCGACACTGTTCAATCTCAGGATGGACAACTTTTAATTAACCAGCGTTATATTGTAACTGCATTTGAAGATTCTTTACTTTACATTCCTCCATTTCCATTTGTGTACGATAACGATACTGTTTGGTCTAAATCTCTCTCAGTAAAAATAGTACAGCCATATGTAATTGACACTGCTTCAAATACTTTAGCCGATATAAAAGATGTCTTTAATCCGAAATTCGATTGGAAAGGTTTTTTGCTGAAAGTACTTTTTGGAATTTTAATGCTTGTACTTGCATTTTTAATTTATGTGCTTATCAGACGTATTATTCAGCGAAAACCTGTATTCGAAATTAAGAAAACCGAACCTGAATTGCCGGCTCATATTGTTGCGCTTGCTGCGCTTGATAAAATTAAACAGGAAAAACCCTGGCAACACAATCGCGATAAAGAGTATCATACGGAATTGACAGACGTAATACGCGTTTATATTGAAAAAGTTTTTGGAGTTACTGCAATGGAAATGACTTCGGATGAAATACTTGAACATTTGCGTTTTATGTACTCTGATAAAAAGGAAACTTATTATAAATTGCGTCAAATACTTTCGCTGGCCGATTTGGTAAAGTTTGCAAAATGGAAAGCTACTCCGGATGAACATGAACTGAGTCTTTCTAATGCATATAATTTTGTAAATGAAACCAAATTACCTGATGAAACACCAAATGAGTCACAGGATAATCCTCAAAATTCCGATAATTAAAAATGATAGAAAATTTTGAAATGAATTGTATTATCAAAAAATGAGTACTGTTGAAAAATGAAATTGTTTAATTGTAAATTGTAAGTTATCAAAAAATGACTTTTCATAATCCTGAATATCTTTTTCTATTGATACTGATTATACCTGCTGTGATTTGGTATATTCGTAAAATGTATAATTCTGATGCCAGCCTCCTGATTTCTTCAAATCAGATGTTGCAGAAGATTCCAAAAAGTAACAGGCTCAGATTTATGCATGTACCTTTTATACTTCGAATGCTCTCCCTTGTGTTTTTAGTTTTGGCATTGGCGCGTCCTCAGGCATCAAATTCCTGGCGAACAGAGAGTACCGAAGGAATTGACATTGTGGTAACGCTGGATATATCAGGCACAATGATGGCTGAAGATTTGAAACCGAACCGACTAGAAGCAGCTAAAAAAACTGCAACGGAGTTTATTTTATCTCGTCCGAACGATAACATTGGTTTGGTAGTTTTTTCTGGCGAAAGTTTCACACAATGTCCGCTCACAACTGATCATGCTGTGTTAGTAAATCTTTTTAATGCTATAAAATACGGAATGATTGAGGATGGAACAGCAATAGGATTGGGTTTGGCAAATGCAGTTAATCGCATAAAGGACAGTAAAGCCAAGTCGAAAGTTATCATTTTATTAACCGATGGGTCCAACAATCGTGGCGATATTGCTCCGATTACGGCAGCTGAAATTGCCAAATCATTCGGCATAAGGGTTTATGCTATTGGAGTGGGGTCGTATGGTATGGTCAATATTCCTGTACAAACACCACTCGGTATTCAATATCAGCAAATGGATTCAGAATTTGATGAGGAATCGCTTAAAAACATTGCTGAAATGACCGGAGGAAAATACTTCAGAGCAACAGATAATAATAAATTGCGTAATATTTATCAGGAAATTGACCAAATGGAAAAAACCAAAATCAGTGTAAAAGAATACAATAAGAAAAATGAAGAATATTATCTTTTTGCACTGGCAGCATTTTTATTGTTGTTAACCGAAATATTATTACGTAATACTGTTTTCAGAAAATCGCCATAACACAAAAAAGTGTTCAAAATCAAATAATATTTCATTTGGAAAAAATTTTAGTAATATATTCTGATTTATAAACCAATGTTCAGATTTGCACATCCCGAATATCTATACTTTTTATTCGTAATACCTTTGCTTATTGGGGTATTCGTATATAATTTACATAAAAAGAAACAAAATATCCGTTTGTTTGGTAATCCCGAACTACTTGCCGAACTTATGCCAAATGTTTCCCATGTACGTCCGCATGTAAAATTCTGGATTCAAATTACT
>MWCE01000073.1 GCA_002069895.1 Bacteroidetes bacterium ADurb.Bin234
GAAAACATAAAAAATGTACTTTTGTAAAAATTAAAAAAACAATGGGTAAATCAGTAAGCATACCAAAAGGAACACGTGATTTTCTGCCTTTTGAGATGAATCGCAGGAATTATATTTTCAATACCATACGCGAAGTTTTCGAAACATACGGCTATGTTGCCATAGAAACTCCGGCCATGGAGAATCTTTCTACTTTACTGGGAAAATACGGCGAAGAGGGCGATAAGTTATTGTTTAAGATATTAAATTCCGGCGATTTCATGGCAAAAGCCGACCCTAATGAAACGAACCTCAACAAATGGATTACGGTTTTGTGTGAAAAAGGATTACGTTATGATTTAACGGTTCCTTTTGCGCGTTTTGTTGTTCAACATCGCGAAGAGATTACTTTACCCTTCAAACGCTATCAAATGCAAGCGGTATGGCGTGCCGATAAACCACAAAAAGGTCGCTATCGTGAGTTTTTCCAATGCGATGTGGATGTTATCGGTAGTAAATCCATGTTGAATGAAGTGGAATTAATACAGATTGAAGATGATGTTTTTTCCCGTTTCGGAATCCATGTGGCAATTAAACTCAATAATAGAAAAATACTTAGCGGTATTGCTCAATACATTGATGCCGAAGATAAAATTGTCGATATTACCGTTGCCATTGATAAATTGGATAAGATAGGTCTCGAAAACGTTAAAAACGAATTGATAACAAAAGGATTAAGCAGTGAAGCCATTGCTAAACTGCAACCTGTTTTCGATTTGTCGGGGAGCAATGAAGAAAAATTAAGCTCATTAAAAAACATGCTTGCTTTTTCCGAAACCGCTATGCAAGGGATAAAAGAAATGGAAGAGATATTCACACACCTTTCGTATCTTACATTAAACAATCCCGTTGAATTGGATTTAACTTTGGCAAGGGGGTTAAATTATTATACCGGTGCTATCATCGAAGTGAAAGCAAGAGAACATGCTTACGGAAGTTTGTCGGGGGGAGGTCGTTACGATAACCTTACAGGCATTTTCGGCATTCCCGATATGTCGGGTGTGGGGATATCTTTTGGTGCCGACCGTATTTATGACGTATTAAATGAAACCAATGCATTCCCCGAAATGCTACACTCTAACCTTCAAGCTTTATTTGTTAATTTCGGGGCAGCCGAAACACAGTATCTGCTTCCGATTTTGAGGGAATTAAGAGCTGCCGGACTCAAAGTGATGTTATATCCCGATGCTGTAAAAATAGGGAAACAATTTACTTATGCCAACAACCTACACATTCCTTATGTCGTTGTGGCAGGTGAAGAAGAAATAAAAAACCATAAACTCCAAGTAAAAAACATGCAAAGCGGAGAACAACAAATGCTTGATTCAACGGAATTACTGGCTTTGCTTAAACATAAACAATGATACGCATTTATGTCCCACAAATAACGGAACGCCTGCGCTATATCTTTCATTATGTGTTTGATGAACGATGGGGAATGCCCTATGACTTAACCGACGACAAAGAGTTTTTTATGCACGACCCTCATCCCCGGAAAATTATATATGCTCCGCAAAATGAAAACGGAACTTTGTATATACAAGCACTTCCCTTATTGTTTCAAACGGATATAAAAAAGCAAAATCTATCCCTCACATGGCAACAAGACATACCGCTTTGTTTTCAAACCGACGATAAAGCATCGCTTCTGCCTTTCGATGTTTTTGCCGCTTGTTTTTATTTTTTAAGTCGTTATGAAGAATACCTTACTCCTGACTATGATGCTCACTGCCGTTACCCCGCCGAAAATAGTTTTGCCTTTCAAAACAAGCTGATGCATTTGGCCATAGTCGACCGTTGGATAGATTCTTTGGCCGCTGTGCTGAAATCACATTTTGCCGATTTAACGTTTAAACAAAAACCTTTTACCTTCATACCTACTTATGATATCGATGTGGCCTATGCCTATCAAAACAAAGGACTTTGCTTGACCTTGGCGGGATATGCCAAACATCTGTTAAAAGGTGAATTTTCGCTTATAAAAGAACGAACGGCCGTATTATCAGGCAAACAATCCGACCCTTATAACACCTTCGATTATTTGGAAGCACTCCATGCCAAATATGCATTACATCCTTATTATTTTGTTTTATTTGCCGCTCGCAGCCGCTTTGATAAGAATACGGTTATTAACAATAAAAATTTTATTGCTTTAATAAATAGGCTAAAAGAAAATGCCAACATAGGCCTTCACGCTTCCTATGCTTCCTCATTCGACAAGAAGGAATTATTGCGAAAAGAAAAACAATCTTTGGAAAAAGCCATAAACACATCCATAGTAGCCAGCAGACAACATTATTTGCGTGTCCGTTTACCCGACACCTACGACAATTTACGGGCAAATCATATCTTACACGATTACAGCATGGGATATGTTTCCCTCGCCGGTTTCAGGGCAGGAACTTGCCATTCTTTTCTTTTCTTTGATCTACAAAAGAATGCAAGCACTTCTTTACGAATACATCCTTTGCTTTTTATGGAAAATGCTTTTGTTCCACTAAACAATACCCATGCCGATAGCTTGTGGGAATACCTTAAACCCTATGTGGATGAGGTAAAAAAACACAAAGGTGAATTGATAACGCTTTTCCATAACCAATCATTCGCTCAGGATAAACAGCACGCTCCTATAAAAACATTGTATGAAACACTGATTCATTACGTATTAAGTTAAACATGGCGATAAAATATATAGATAGAAAAGAAATTGATACCGAAAAATGGGATGCCTGTATAGCTTCCCATCCCGAAACCGCTTCCTTGTTTGCCGAAACAAGTTATTTGGATGCCTGTTGCGAGCAATGGAGTGCGTTGGTGCAGGATGATTATCAAGCGGTAATGCCATTGCCATGGAAGAAGAAAGCATATATATACTATGTGTATCCTCCTTTTTTCCTGCCGCGTTTGGGATTATACGGTAAAGAGATTCCGGCCGGTGAATTGCCTGAATGGATAAACGCCATACCCTCTTATTTTAAATGGATAGATAAAGTGTTGAATATTTCTATTCCCGAAAATCCTTATTTATACCGGAAACATAAAACCTACCGTTTGGATTTATCCTTGCCCTATGAAGAAATACAGCAAGGATATCACCAAAATCATAAACGTAACTGCCGGAAAGCGAACGAAAACGGATTGAAGATGGTGAATAACTTTCCTTGTGAGGAGGTGATCAATCTGTTTCGCAACAAGAATGCGAAAACCTATAAAGCCGGATATACGGCAAAAGACTACCGGCAATTGCCGCATTTATTACAAGTGTTGCAAGAAAAACAACAGTTGGAAATGTGGGGAGTATTAGATAGTAAAGATACGCTCTGTGCCGGTGCTTTCTTCCCTTTTGATGAAGGAAAATACTATTTTTTATTTTCCGGACGAAATACGGAATCAAATACAAACAAAGCCATGTTTTTCTTGATCGACCAATTTATCCGCCATCATGCAGGGCAAAACAAAATCCTCGATTTCAACGGCTCCAACCATCCCGACATTGCCAAGTTCTATGCCGGCTTCGGCGCCGAAGCAATGAATTATGATGAAATACACGTATCAAGATTCCGTCCTTTGGAAAAACTAGGATTTAACCTTTATACAAAATTAAACCGTTTGAAATAGCCATAACGGCATACATGCCTATGCCGGAAAATCCTTCCAACGTTTTCACGAAAAACAATAGGGAATTATATTAATTTTTTTAATCCTTTGAATCACTGCTTAAAAAATTATTTATATTTACGCCTACTTATCTATAATTTGTTTTAATTTGCGAAAAAAAATAATATAGTAATTAAATTTTAAAACAAATGAAAAGATTAGCATTTATTTTAACAGTAATGATGGGTTGTCAAATCGTGTTCGGACAACTTAAAGTAGTACAAAACGGTAATGTGGGGATTGGCACCAATAATCCACAGCAAAAATTACAAGTTGAGGGAAATACTTATTTAACAGGTGATGTGGGAATTGGAACTAATACCCCCCAACAAAAATTACACGTAGATGGGAATACTTATTTAAACGGTAATGTGGGGATTGGGACTAATAATCCGCTCCATAAACTTCAAGTAAACGGGACTACCTATTTAAATGGAAATGTTGGGATAGGGATTACTTATCCCCAATATCAATTGCATATAAACGGTGAGTTTTGTATGCAATACGGAACGTATAGTCCTTTACGCATTTCTTTGGGTAATTCCGGGCCCGGAATAGGATCGAATGCCGACAGAATTAATATGTGGTCGGATCGTAGCGGATTCAATAAAGTCTCCGCTCAAAAGTATGACAAAGTTTCAGATAGTACCATTAAAGAAGATATTCAACCTTTTACCGAAGGATTAAATATCATCACTCAACTTAACACCTATTCTTATTTTTTTAAAGACGATTCTTCCGAAAATCGCAAAAGAGAATTCGGTTTATTGGCTCAAGAAGTGGAAGCCTTGTTGCCGGAATTAGTAGATACTTCCTATGGGTTAAAATTGTTGGATTACGACCAATTCATTCCCTTTTTAATCAATGCCATTAAAGAACAACAAATACAAATAGAAGAAAAAAGGATTCAAATAGAAATGCTGCAACAAATGCTTATTTTGCAAGAAACGGATTTGATTCAATTAAGAGATGAAATGATGGTGTTGCGGGCCGATCTGGACCGTTGCTGTGAAGGGGAAGGCCTATACAGAGGCGATACCCTTATTAATTATAATGATACTACTACCGGCAACAACCCTGTTTTAAACGAACCGGTATTGTATCAAAACATTCCCAATCCGTTTAACACCGATACCCGAATATCGTATTATTTGCCTGCTACGGTTCAAACGGCTTACCTTTATATCTATAATTTAAACGGCACCCAATTAAAATCTTATACCCTTACACTAAGAGGCGTGCAAGCCGTAACCGTTTATGCCTCCGAACTGCCTGCCGGCATGTATTTATATACATTAGTGGTGGATAATGTGATTATTGACAGCAAACGCATGATTTTAACAAAATAAATAGAAAGCCATGAAGACTACATTTCTTAAAACAATACCATTAATAATATGTATAGGGATTAATATGTATGTTACAGGACAGACGGAATTTGCCCCGTTGGGAGCAGAATGGTATTATACCTACACTTTTGGTTGTTGTCCGGAAAATCATTTTAATCATATTCTTTCTGAAAAAGATACCATTGTTGAAGAGAATAGTTGTAGAGTGATAAGGCAATATTATGACAATTCAAATATTGCAAGCGAAATATATATCATTAAACAGGAGCAAGGTAAAGTTTATTATTATTATCAAGACCAATTTAGTTTATTGTTTGATTTTGATGCAAAAGTAAATGATACTGTTAAATTTACATTTATGTATAAAGAATACAACGATGATTTTCCGTTGGGAAAAGATACACTATTTTCTGCAAGATTTCGAGTTGAGAGTGTTACAACAAACGCTCAAAATCTTAAAACAGTTACAACAAAAGTTTTAGAAGAGGATAAACTTGACTTTTGGGACATTCCTGTTCCTCCTCATGAATATCAAACATATTCATATACTGAAAAAAAAGGATTACATCGTGAATTTATGCCAAGGTTTGATAATGTTCCACACCCCACAATAGAAGAATTCAAATGGTTAAGGTGTTATTCCGATTCCGATTTTTCTTTTGTGTCAGAAGAATGGGCAGCAACATCTTTGCCTTGTGATTATTCAATTACCTCGGGCATTAATACACCCAAAGATGAAAATATTACAATTTATCCCAATCCTTTTAATGAAAGCATTTTAGTATTTATAAGCAATGGAGGAAATATTGAAATAATTAATGTTTTAGGAAAAGTTGTTTATTATTCGGAATTATCGAATGGAATAAACGAAATTTCAACGAGTCATTTTTACAAAGGATTTTATTTAGTAAAAATCCAAAATATAAATAATAGCATTCAAGTTTTCAAAGTAATTAAATCATGAAAAAAATAGTCTTTTTAATTCTGATACAAATTTTTGTATCGCTAAATTTATTTTCGCAACATTATTTTTATGTTTCTACTTCGAATGAAAGGCTAAAACCCAATCTTAAAGAAAAAGGAACGTCAAATGATGAAGCATTAAATCAAATCTTTAACGAATTTAAAGTAAAAAGTTATTATCAATCATTTCCCGGTGCAAAAAATATTGAATTACAAAATTTTTACGAAATTCATCTTACCAATAATACAAATATTGATACATTTGAATTTTTATTGAAAAATCAAAATATTTTTGATGCAATTTATCGAAGTGATTATTATGTTCCTGCATGTAGTGATCCTGTACCTATAAATGATACATGGATAGTTAATGGAAGTGTTAATAATGATGCGCTTAATCTACTTAATGCCCAGTGTGCATGGACTATAACAACAGGTAGTAGAGAGATAATTGTTGGAGTTATTGATACTGAATTTGATACGAATCATGAAGATTTGATAAATGTATTTGCAGATGTTGTTGGTACTCAAACCAATCCTCAAGATCATGGTACTTTAGTATCAAGTTGCGTTGCTACCGGTACAAACAATAACAAAGGTATAGCAGGAATAGGGTATAATACAAGAGTTAAAGGTTATCATGTAAATGGAGGAACTCTTTGGAATGGTATATGGAATGCCTACTTGGATGGGATTAAAACTATTAATGTAAGTTGGACAGGAATAGGTTCATATCCCAATATATTAGCAGTACAAGAGATGACTAACAATGGTGTTGTTTTAGTTTTATCAGCAGGAAATACTCCCAATACGACACAACATTCTGCATATGCTAATATACCTGGAGTAATCAATGTCAGTGGGGTTGATGCAACTAATAATCATGAAAATACAGGGCATGCTCACAATCAATGGGTTGATGTATGTGTGATGTCTGCGAATGTAACGGTTTGTAAACCAGGAGATACGTATGGCGGTGCATGGGGCACCTCTTTTGCAGCACCTCAAGTTGCTGGGGTTGTCGCTCTGATACGTTCTATAAACGACAATCTTTCGCCAGCTGAAATTGAAAATATTATTAAATCATCAACAGACACTATTGCCGATGCACAGTTGTTTCCAGGACTGCTAGGAACAGGACGTGTTAATGCATACAAAGTTGTACAAGCAGCTTGTGCAACAACATCGCAACCTGTTAATTTCATTAACCAAATTGTAACAACCAACACAACTATAAGAAGTTGTGGCGACATCAACGTACAAAACGTCAAAATTCAAAATGGAGCGAAACTAATCCTCGGTGCAGTGAGCGAAGTTTTGATTGGTAGTGATTTTGAGGTGGAGTTAGGTTCGGAATTGGAAATAAAATGAATTATTGTATTTATCATGAAACACTCATTTGTTAAACATTGGAAAATTAAATCCCCGCTGCTAATTGCAGTGATTTTTGACGTTATGGTTATAGGAGTTTCTTGTGGTAAGCCTGAAATACCTGAAAAGCCTGAAATACCTGAAATAGACTATCGCGAGAAGTGGGTAGGAGTTTATGAGTGTGAAGAAAAATATCATTGGTGGAGAGGCCCTGCCGGTCAAGATACATCGGGAGATATAATTTATCAAATCAAAGTAGCCGTAACAACAAAAGAGGACTCTATGCTTACATTGTTGGAAAATGGGAACGGGGAAAGTTATGAAATAAAAATTGAAAGTAATGGAATCTTCAATGAAAAAGGTGTGAATTGTGAATTTATTAAAGGAAATTTTTATGGTGATAGCATCAATATTTTTATTTTTCACGGTTCTACACACGGTCATGGGTCAAGTTCAGATTATAAAGGCAAAAAGCAAAAAAACAAATAGTTATGAAAAAAGGAATTACATTAATTGTTTTAATAGGATTATCCATATTTCTTGTATCGGGTCAAAATTCGCCACAGGATAAAAATTGGGATACTGTTTTTCAAGATAATTTTAGTATGTTCAATACAAGCTTATGGCATAAGGCAAATAATCATGTTCATGGTGATTCTACAGGTGAAGAACCTCAGGTTTATATTCAAGATGACGCTTATATAAACTATATTGACGGGAGCAACAAATTGGTGCTGAGAACCCGAAAATTAAATTCTCCGTATCAATGGACTAATCCTTCGCAACACTGTCCAAAAGGTAATAACTGTTGGTATAGTAATAACCATTACTATACTTC
>MWCE01000074.1 GCA_002069895.1 Bacteroidetes bacterium ADurb.Bin234
ATAAATTTTCTCCATCATTTATCACTAATTGGGATAATTTTACCCATCTTATATTTTCAAATTAAAACCACATTCTCGCAGGTCGCAAGACAAGGCGCTGATAAAGGATCAATTAAAAAATAAGAATCTGTTGGATTATATCGGACAATAGTGATATAAAATAATAAATGTAAAAAAGATAATAAAGAAAATATTTTTCATAATTGGAATAAGTTAGTGTTAAAGAAAACTTTATTTTAAAAAAAAGGTTCTGAATTTTATAAATTAAATCCAGAACCTTTTACATGTTTATGTATTAAATTTATCTTACAATAGTAATGCTTCCGTTTAGGATGATATCTCCTTTTTCAGATTCGGGTTTAGCATATACTACCCAATAATATACGCCGTCGGGCACATCATTTCCTTGTTTATTTTTTCCATCCCACCAGAAGTTTTCATTTTCATAATCCGGACAATTGGGTGCTTCGCATTTTCTTTTCCATACAAGAGCTCCCCATTTGTTGTAAATTTCCATTTCAAATGTGAGGAAATAACCTGATTTCTTTCTTTCCCAAGGTTCGAATTTATCGTTTTTCCCGTCACCGTTAGGGGAGAATACATTCGGGAATTTTAAGGATTCCAACACTAAAATTTGGTGTGTTGTTGTGTCGCTACAACCGTATTCGTCTGAAACGCCCATGGTTACGGTAATAAAACCAGATTTTGTGGTATAGGCATGAGTTACGTTAGCACCGGATGAGTCAATTTCATTATCACCAAACATCCACAACCATTTTGTGAGAGCTCCGTCGCCGGGGATCGACATATCAGTGAAATAGGCATCGTTGCCGGCTTTTATACCTTCAACGGCATCAGTCAATACAACACCCTCGGCATCTTCTATTTTAAATTCGGCAGTAGGAGGAGTCCATGCAGATACAATCAAGGTGTCAAAATATTTTTTAAAACAATTCTGCGGACTGAAAGTAACTTCAATTTCTATAGGATAGGAATTGGTGCCGGGATCATCAAAATATCGTGTAACGGGATTACCGCTTAAAGTATCGCTTAGGGTAGTGAAGTTCCAAGCAAAATTAGTTTCTTCGCCGTTAAGTGAATCGGCTGTGAGGATTACATCTAATCCCACACATTCACCTACACTATCAGGTGAGGAGATAATATCAGGGAATTCCATGACTTCTATTATAACAGAATCTTTTTGTATGCAGGTTTTTATTTGAGCTGTTAAAGATACCGTATAATTTCCCGCAGAATCGTATTGTGTATGTCCGTCAATATCGGTTGTGTCTTTAATATCATATAAAGAATCGCAAAGCGTATTGCCATAATTCCACCATATCGTATCCAATGAAAGTTCTTTTGGTAATATCTTATTATTGACGGTGTCGGTATGGTTCTCGAAAGTAATAGGAACGTCTTTACAATATAAAGGCTCTATAGCAAATTCGGGTTCAAGTTTAATTACCCAAAGGGTGTCTTCCAAAGGGAATCCTCTTATGCATCGCTCGCTTTTACCGGTGGATGAATTATAAACCCATTTAACTAATTGCATTAAAGGTCGATATTTACCGGGAACTTTATATTCGTGTCTAATAGGAGTGCCAACGTATTCGGTTACGTAACTTCCACCATCGTCAAAGATTAAAATCAAGGAATCCTTTAGCGAATCTTTAAATTCAAAGTTTGTTATATTAAAAGTAAACTCAACCATTAGAGGTACACAGCCTGACGTTGTATCAACTCCAAATGTTCCGTAAGGGCCTCCTACTTGAACATATTCAGGTTTCAACATGGTATCGGTACAATTAAATTCATCGGTAACAATCAGCGTTACATCATATTTTCCGGCATTGGCATAATTATGAACAGGATTTTTTATAATAGAATAGTTATTACCCAAACTCAAAGTATCTCCGAATATCCATTCATAGGATGTTTTATTTGTATCCATACCATAAGATTGATTGAAGAAATCAACAGCTAACTCAGGACATGCAACTTCATGTGTGCCAGAAGTAAATTCTGCAACAGGTCGTATAATCCATATAGAATCAAGGTATGAGTTTGAACATCCTTTATCATCGGTAATGGTTAATCTAATTTTTACATATCGAGATGAGGCTACATTAAATGCAAATTGACCGTTACGTGAATTGCTTGTGCCTTGACCGTCAAAATCCCAATGATAGGTCATTCCCGGTGTAGAAGCTAAAATACTTTTAGTTGTTTTACTTGCAAGGTCGAAATATATGGAAGTGTTGCTGAAGTTAACAACTTCTTTATTACATGCTTTACGGTCGTTTTGTGGTAGTTGGGGTGTAGTAAAAGCAGTTTTAATTCCCATTACGGTGATTGCATTTGGAAACTTTTCGGTACTATCGCATCCTTTTTCATTGGTAACTTTGAGACTTAAGTCAATTACTCCCATATTAGTAAATACAAATTTTGCATTTTTAGCTGTATCGGAATTTTGTCCGGCAGGGCTCCAAAGGTAATCAGTGATTTTATAATATGTAAAGGGAGAAGCGGTATATGATTCGTCATATAATTCTAAGGTATCGCCGAGGCATACTGGAGAATTGGAAGAAAATTGTGGGACACTTCTGGGGCTAACGGTTAATTCTATGGTGTCGGTTCTTCCTTCGAAAGGAGGATGAGGTCCCCATGCTCCTTGCCATTCGATAAAAGGAGGATCGGGGCTGCTGTTGAGTCCGCATCCTACTGCACTTGTATCTACTAAAAATATATAATAAAGACCCCATTCATCAAATTCATACATGAAAGCTCTTGAACCGGTATAATTGGTAGTGTCTTGTATGGATTTTTGTTCGTTAGGGTGAAAGAAATCGGCTTGCATACGTGCCATCATGTCTTCTGTTGAATATGTTTTTTGTCCTTTATCATTTCTTTGAAGCATAGAAAGCGACCACCAATAAATACCGTCAGTAGCATAAGTAGAATCATAAAAGTAAATCTTTTGGTCTTCACATATTTCGTTAACGATATTTCCATACTCATCGGTAGCGCGTAATTTCATATCGGCAATGGAAATAATGATTTCTTGTTTAGCAGAATCTTCACAATAACCGCATAAGTTATTATTATTTCGGTTGTCGTTCATTACCCAAAGCGTTACAAATAGGTGTCCTCCGTGTTGGGTTAGCATTTCAAGTCCTCCGAGTGTATCATAACGATAAAGAGCTGAGGGTGCTATCTGTCCGTGAGGATTAGCTGAATCAGGATAAATTTCTGTTTGGGGATGATATACACCATAAGAATCTGTATAGAAATTTCCTAATCTCCAAACACAACTATCCCATGCTTTTGTTTTTTGTCCATCGCCTCCGTCAAAGCCGAAAATAGGCCATTCGCAATAAACAGGAGGATTTCCTTTCATGCTTGGCGCAGGATAACCTATTCCTGCCATAGGAGGACATGAGTACATAATACTGTCTTTAAATACTTTATCTCCTTTACAGTGATTATGATAAGGTTCAAGTGAATATCCGTGGAGCCATCCCGTATCGGTTGGCGTAAGTTGTCCGGGGTTTTCAAAATTCATTGGATTACCCATTGGATCGTACCATATCCATTGATCGGCAGGGGCTGTGGAGTCATTGGCAAGCAAAGTGCTGTCGCTGGGATTTAATGAATCGTAAGCGGTAACTGTAATAGAAAGATCAGGTTTACATAACATATTATCTGTAAAGTACCAATTGTTTATAGGTTTACGTCCAACCGGTACTTTAGCAAAAGCTTCTACGGTATCATGGCATCCTTGTTGATTTGTAAGTATTAAATTAACAATATATTCGCCTGTATCGAATTCGTATGTATAGGTGCCTATAGGAGAGGTTCCCGTATGTGTGGTATCAGGAGCCGCTATTGAACCCCAGACTTCGGTTTCACCCCAGTCCCATATATAATCAATAACAGGCGAAGAAGTGATAAGAGTATCAACTGCCATAGCTACAAAATGAGGAAAACATCCGCCGGGTAATTGTCCCATTGGAACATTAGGAACGATTTGTATAGCAGTAGCGTGTGTTTTATAAATATCGATTTGTTGAGTAACAACAGGAAGAACACATCCGTAACCGGTAGTTATCCATCCCCTTGCTTCCCATGAACCATAAGATCCGTAAACATGAGTAACAGTATCGCCTTTTACGTTGGTGCTGCCATCGCCAAAATCCCATGAAGCTTCGGATAAACCCAAATCATTGTTAGGGTCGGTTATAGTTTTATTAATAAAAATAATAGTTGCATTAGGATTGCAATGGTCGGTGTCGTGTACTTCAAATACTGCTGTATCAATATCGAACACCCAAATAGCGCTTGTTTTAACCATGGTATCGGTACATCCATATTTGCTGTTAGCTACGGTTGTGATGGTATATTTTCCGGGGTTAGTATAGGTGTGATTAATCGTATTTCCAAGGCCTTCTTTTCCGTCTCCAAATTGCCATTTATAATAATTTGCTCCGTAACCGGTTCCGGAAAAAGTAACAGGTCTTCCAGTACCACAAATAACGGTGTCGGATGCTTGGAATGATGCTTCGAAAACAACTACGACGGCAAAATCAAGTCTTTTAATAGTATCTTTACATCCTTCATTATTGGTTACAACCAATGAAACATCATGAAATCCTACCGGATATGTTTTTGTTGGCGGGTTTTTTTGAGTGCTGGTAGTTCCGTCGCCAAAATTCCATAAATAGCTTACTACATCGGAAGAAGATTGGTCATAGAAGGTTATTTGTCTGGTTTGACTGGCATCTTCAACGCAAAAAACGGAATCGGATGCGCTGAATTTTGCAACAGGTTCCGGTTTTATATATATATAATTTGTTTTATCTGCTTTCTTGAAACATCCATTGGTGTCGGTTACCTTAAGAGACACACTTCGTGTAGCGGAAGATCCGTAGGTATGTGAAGGATTTGCCGTATTATCAGTTACCCCGTCGCCAAAATCCCAAAAATAGGACTGAACGGCATTTCCGCCGGGAGAAACGTTGGAAGTAAACGATATCGTTTCGCCAGGGCATACTTGTGTGTAATTGGCTGAAAAATCTACTGATGGTCCGGCTGATATGGTTATGTAATTCGTCTTTGTAAAGATTTGGTCCGGACTACCGTCAGCAAATTTTATCGTACATTTAACGGTAAATGTTCCGGGTGTAGAATAATAGTGTGTTGATGGATTATTATAGGCATGCGTTGAACCGTCGCCGAAATCCCATTCCCATGCAGCACCAATCAATGCATTAAATTGAATTGTTGCCGGAAGACAGCCTTTGGTTGTATCGGCGGTAAAATCTTGAGCATTAATGTTCCAGGTTAATAAACTTAAAATGCTAAGTATCAATATTTTTTTCATGATATGAATATTATATGGTTTTTCCATTAAAAATTAACTTTATGGGTTAGTCGTAATATGTTTAAATAAAGTTGCCTAAATAAAATTAATTATTTGCAAAAATATAAAAAAAAAGTAAAAATGGAAGCTTAATATAAAAATATATTAAAATTATTTAATTTGGTTAAAATAATTATTTGCTTTATTTTTATAGAAGTAGTTTAATGAGGGAGGTATTGTTTTATATAATTCTATTTCATTTTTTTGTTTCATTTTTTCATTTATTAGTTCGGGGGGTATGGCACGTTGCATTTCTTGTCCTTGTTTGGATTCTCTTTTCTCTTCTTTTTCGCGTTGCATTTCCGCACGTTCCGATTCCAATAAGCGGGTCATGATTTGTTGTTGTCGTTGCATGGTTTGTTGGTTGATGATTTTATTTACCAATTCTCTTTCGGTTTTTTCCATTTCTTTCATTAAGCGATCCAATTGTCCGTCGTAACCTTTGCCTTCTTTTTTTATTTCCGATAAGTAGTCTTGCATCATTCGTCGGATGGCTTCTTGTTGTGCTGCCATACGGGCGAATTGTTCACTCATATTTTGTCCCTCTTTCCCTTGTTTGTTTTGATTACCTTGGTTTTGCATTTGGTTGCGTAATTCTTCCAATTGGCGGTTTAAATTTTCCTGCATTTCACGCAGTGATTTCATGTTGTTTTTCCCGGATTTTGGTTTGCCTTTGTTGTTCTTACTGCAAGAGCCGCTTTTACAAGAAGAACCGTTTTGTTCTTGTTCTTTTAAATTGTTTAATGATTCAGCCAACATCAAGGCTAAATCGTTAAGGGAAGTCATCACAAAGTGTTGTTTTGAAACGGCTTGATTAAAGTTATTGTTATGGTAGTAATATTGCATTACCCTGTCTTGTGTAAGTTGAATAGCATCAATGATTTGTTTTTGGGCGTTATTAATTGTTGCTATTTGTTTGCTAACATAAGGAGCTACTTGGGGCTGCCGCCGTGCTACTGCCGTAATTGAATCTTCTATCATTTGAAGATTATCTTTCATTTTATATTGTTCCTGTATAATATTTTTAAGGGAAGGATCTTGGGTGCCGGTTTTCGACAGGCGGTTCATCAAATCTTCTTGTTGAAATGAAATTCGGATGATATTATCCAGTATTTGACGGATGGTTTGTATGTCTTCTTGTAAGTTTTGTTCCTGTTCTTTTTCAAAAGATGATTCCAATTGCTCCGACATTTCTTCCATCTTTTCTGCTGCTTCTTTTTGACTGTCGGCCGATTTGCTTTTATTGTTTTTTTGTAATTGGCTTTCGGCTTCGTTCATTTTGTTTTTAATGGCTTGCTCTAATTCTTTGGTGTCGGGTAATTTATAGGGTTCTTCGAGGGTTTGATTTAATTGTTCCAAAGCTTTCACATCGTCCATTAATTGTTCGAATTCCTTTTTTAGGTCTTGTTGTTTTTCGAGTTGTTGCTTACTGTCGGTATTTTTTTGCAGACTTTCGTCCGCTAGTTGCTTTTGTTCTTTTGCCAGTTCTTCTGCTTTTTGTAACGTTGATTCCATTTTCTTTTCAAATTCAAGTTGTTTGAAAAGGGCTAAATCCTGATCCAATTGTTTGTTTAATTCTTCGGTCGATAATTCCATTTTATTCAACATTTCATTGAATTTGTTTTTATCCATATTGTGTTGCATCAACATTTTAATTTCGTTCATCATTTGTTTCATTTCGTCGGTAAAGAGTTCGTTGAAACGTTTTTGCAGTTCTTCTTGTTTACGCATTACTTCTTCTTCGAGTGGACTTAATTGGTTTTCCAATTGTTGTTGAAGGAATTGTTGTTCGGATAGGTTTTCTATGTCTTTTTTAATGTCTTGCAATTGTTTGAGTAGGGTCTCCATTTGTTTCTTTTCTTCCCAAGTAGGTTGATTCTTATCCATGATTTTTTTCTTTAAATCATCGATATCCTTTAATATCTTTTCGCTTTCTTTCATTAATTGTTCCATGCTACTCTTGGTTTGCGAACTAATCGATTCGGATTGTTTTTGGATTTCTTTTTCGGAAGGTAAACGATATTCCATGCTTTGTGTACGGCTCGATTTGCTTCCGTTAACGGCATCATTGTCCCATACCTCAAAATAATATGTCAAGGTTTGTCCTAAGTTGAGATTGAGTGTTTGAGCATCGAAATAGTAATAGAAATCTTGTCCGTTTAAAGATAAATCAATCGGAATGTCAATTGTTTTTTTGTCTGACAGGGTATCTTTGTCGTTAAGGATGGCATAAATAAACGTTAGCTTTTTAAAACCATAGTCATCGCCAATATTGCCTTTAAAATAAAACCTATCCATGAAAACGGAATCTTTCATTGAAATGACATCGATTTGCGGATATAAATCGGGGATTACGTTTATGTGATAAAACAAGGAATCCTTGTTTAAAAGGTATTGATTTTTATTGAAAATAGTATATCCAATATTTTCCATCGCACGCAAGGAAAAAGTAAAGATGTCGTTTTGTTTGTTGAGTATGTGTTTTGTTTCGTTAAGATTCATTATCAACTCGTCGGTATTGCGTGTATTGAACTTCCAGCTTATTTTAGTGCCTTGGGGGACATTCAAATCACCGTTGTTGTCAACCACTTCATTCACTTTGTTGAGGTAGGCAGGATATTCCAATGCAATGGAGAAGTTAATCATCATCGGTTTGGGTAAAACTTTCAGCGTATAAGATTGGGATTTCACTTCGTCGGTAATCAATCTGAAACGAATGCTTTCTTGCAGGTTTTTCAGGGTATAAGTAAATTTTATTTTGCTTTCTTGTTCCAAACGGTAGCTGTTGTTGTTGATTTCGATAAAAGCTTCAACGGGCACTTCTTCCCCTTCCAAGCTGATGTGTAGTACAAAATCTTCATTTTCGAAAGCGGTGAGTCGGGTGTTTTCAATAATAAAACGATAGGGTGCGGGTTTTTCAAATGTTTGATTATAATGCACAATGCGGTGAGTAGGCTCGGTAAAAACGGCTTTATTCCATATACCAATAAATAGGATTAACAGCAAGGGGATGGCTGCCCATTTAAGGTATTTTAGGTTTTCTTTTACATTAACAGCTTGATGGAAACCGAAAGGTTTGATTTGTTCAATTTTAAAATCGATGGAAGCCAATAATAAGTCCATGCTTTTTATTTGACTTTCTTCGGTTAAGAGTTTGTTTAGTTGAATGGTGTTTAATAGTTTATCGTCGATTTCAGGGAAATGCTTGCCAATGATGCGAGCTGCTTCCTCATAGCTCAAACGTTTTAAAAGTCCGGCCTTTTTGAGAAAGGGACGAAGAATAAAAAACAGGAGTATACATATATTAATGGTAATAAAACCGTAAAACAAAAGAGTGCGCAACAAAGGATTGGAGTAAGAAAAATATTCAAATAAAGAAATACTTAAAAACAGTACGCCTGCGATGGTTAGAAAAACAATCATGCCCCTGATCGCAATATTATGATAATATTTGCGGATGAATTTTTCTAGTTTAAGGATTAAGATATCTTTATTTTCCATGCTTATAGAAACGTTATAAACAAGGGAATCGTATAATGGTAATTTATATTTTATCCACTCTTCGGCAATGGCGTCCGCCTTCAAAATCGGTGTGTAAGAAAACATCTACGATTTCAAGAGCCGTTTCATGGCTGATAAAACGGGCGGGTAGAGCGAGCATATTGGCATCGTTATGTTGGCGAGCCAATGCTGCCAATGCAGGTAACCAGCACAAAGCCGAACGAACCTTAGCGTATTTGTTTGCCACCATATTCACTCCGTTGCCGGAGCCGCAAATAATGATCCCAAAAGGATATTTACCATTGTTGATATCGGAAGCTATCGGATGGGCTACATCGGGATAATCCATGCTATCGGCCGAAAAAGTGCCGTAATCTTTCAAACCGAATCCCTTTTCTTCCAAGGCTGATTTAATAAAGGTTTTCATTTCAAAACCGGCATGGTCGCTTGCTATTGCAATGATTTTCATACTTACAATTGTTAATAATCGGTGGAGTTGGAGGGAGTCGAACCCTCGTCCAAACACGCTGCAAAAATGCTTTCTACACGTTTAGCCTTGATTGGATTTTCGTTCGGACTTTGGCACAAGGCAGGCCTATTTCCGACTTATCCTCTTATTTTCATTCGTATAGCGAGGCATATACAAACTATCTTTCCTTTTGCGATGCTTCACTCCGAACGCCGAAAAGAAGGGCTTTCGGGGAAACAGCTTTGTGCTTAACCTTGTTAAGCAGCTAAAGCAAAATTATTTTCTGCGCCATTTATAATGGCTTGAAAGTTGGCTGTTAACGGAACCTGCTTACAACGTCCGACGTGCTTACATTCCCACATACGAGCTGTCAAAACCAAACAACCCCTTGTGTACATACTTTGTGTATAATTCAAAAACTAAGCCATAGCTTTATGGTTTGAGTAAAAAAACAGTAACAAATTCAACCTTTTTCTATGTCTTTTTTTAGTCCTTGCAAAAGTATCATTTTTTTTATTATGAATGTACAAAAAAAAAGACCGCCGGAATAAAATATCCCGACGGTCTTTTATTGTAATTACTTTTGATGACTTTTAACTATGCAAATATTGTATCTTTGATGTCATTTCCTTTTTTTGGTCTCTTAAAATGTCAGCATTTCCTCGTAGTACATTTCCATCTTCAAGATCGGGCAAGACGTGAAAGTTGTTAAATGATAGATTTAAAAAGTGAAGAGTAGTCGCGTGTGCTGAAATCAATTAAAAATTAAGAATTAAAATAAGTCGGGAGTCAACGCACTGAGAAAGTGAAGAGTGAAAAGCGAAAAGTATAAAGTGAAAAGTTTGTAATCCTTTTAATTTACTATTCACTATTCACTTTTAACTATTAACTTCTTTGTGCCGAGTGCCGAGA
>MWCE01000075.1 GCA_002069895.1 Bacteroidetes bacterium ADurb.Bin234
ATGGGAAAAGTTACAGCAATCAGATTATTCAACAAATGCTTCACGAAAAGCAAATACCGTACAGCTTAATTTTCTCACAAGGTGGGCTCAACAATGGTCATATTATGGAGATTGCCCTGCCTACAATTTCTATGTAACAAGCACAAATTCGAATCAATGTGGAAATGAAAATTGTGAAGATCGTTGTCCCTTGGGCTGTGCTGCTGTGGCTATGGGACAAGTGATGAAATATTGGAATTACCCTGTTTATTTGCCCAACAAAACGTATCAATACGATTGGTGCAATATGCCGGATACTCTTTTATCATCAGACTCTCTTAATTATGAAAAAGAACGTAATGCTATCGCACGTTTATTAAAAGATTGTGCGGATGCCGCAAATACGGTTTATTGCATCGCCCAATGTAATTCCTCTGCTACCTTAATTGATGCTCGACATGCTTTGGTTAATGATTTCGGGTATAGCAATGATGCCAATCATAGATTACGTTCATCGCATCCTAATGACGCTAACTGGAAAAACTTTATTAAAACCGATTTGGATAATGGGAGACCTGTTATATACGGTTCTATCGGTATATTTGATGGACATTGGTGGGTAATTGACGGATATGAGAGTAATGGTAGTAATGATATTTTTCACTTTAACTGGGGATGGACAGAACGTGAATATGATGATAATTGGTTTACTATTGATAATATTACTGAAAACCCTCATTGGAATAGTCTTCAAGAAGCCATATTTGAAATTCATCCAGATCTTAACCAAGATTATTGCAATTTCACTTTTCCGTTAACGTTGCACTTTGATTTAGGAGGCATACAAGAAAATGTGCCTAAAACATTCACTGTCTTGGAGAGTGTACCTTCAGGAAATGGATTTCCTACTTCATATCATACTATTGTATCGGGACAGGCTGTAGAATATGTTGCACACAAAAGAATAGTTTTACAAACGGGATTTAAAGTAGAAGCAGGGGCACATTTTATCGCTCGCATAGAGCCTTGTGAAAGCTGTGAAACGTTACAGTCAATGCTTTTTCTTACACAAAACGAAGACAGCACGCTTAATCTTTATAATGCTAATGATACTTCTCTGCAAAAGTCTTTTGAAAACTTGCAGGAAGAAGAAAGAGCTTCAAACAAATTTATTGATCTCTTTCCCAACCCCAACAACGGTACATTTACGATCAAAACAAACCTTGACGAAGAGGAAATACTTTCTATTCAAGTGTATAATATATTGGGGCAGCGTATTTATAAACAAACGGGCATATCGGATAATACAATTCAATTGCCACATTCGGCAAAAGGCATATTCTGGGTAGAAATTATGACGCAAAGCCAACCCTTTATTAAGAAAATAACAGTGCAATAGAATAATAAGACAAAATAATCGACCGTATCATTCCTATTTTCATCTAAACAACATTCAAATAAATTTTAATTTAATATAAATGGAATAGGAATCAAGCTAAGTTTTTAAATTATAATTAAGAAAAAAATGAAAAATATAAGTCTTTTAATAATTTCATGCCTCACAACCATATTATTGTTGTTTGCCGCTTGCGATAAAGTAGGAAAGGTTTGTGAAGTATCTGATCCGATTACTGAGTTGCCGTGGCTTGTGTCAATGAAAGGTGAGGAAAATATTTCTATTTCAAAAGCGATTCTTAAAGACAAAAAGAAAGGGAAAAGAATAGAAGGATTTTTTATTGAACCAAATAAACCGTGTGCTGATGCGATTACTAATTATTACAATTGTTCGGGAGAAGAAGTGTGTTATTATGGAGGATTTTCCGGATTTAAATGTAATGATTATGAAGTAATAAAAGAGGAAGTTGTGTGTGTAAATCCTTAATGGAAATAAAACGTGGTTATCGAACTTACCTTTCCTTACTTGTTTGGCTTTCGACACCAAAGCCGGTGTTTTTTCGTTGAGTTGTGCCTTGGGCAAACAATTCGACAACCCCATCAGCTTTAAAACCGGCGTGGTCAGCTTCGGGTGTATTGCCTTATTTTAATAAAACACGCATTTTCCCTTGAATTTATAGATTTTATTCTGTTGATAAATAGATATAAAGAAAGTTATTAACATATATTGTTAATATCTTTCTATTTTTTATCATTTCCTAATTACTTTTTTTTTACATTTGCAAAATAAATTATTAACCATAGTAAATAAAAATTTAAGAAATGAAAAGGTTTATTTTAACAAAAAGCAAAAAAGTATTAGTAGCAGTAGCAGTAACAGTAGTAATTGGAATAACCCCTTTAAAAGCTCAATATTGGGATGATGACGTCTATATTTTGTCGAGTGAATTACATAACTTTAATTTTCACTTTAATCCAGCAGACGTACAGATTGTTGAATATGATTGTGACCCCGTTATTATTACTACAAACAAAGATGGTTATACTTTCGACAAGCCAATTTTTTCGCCAAAAATTGTGGGTTCAGCGTTGCATCTTAATTTAACTTCTCCTACATACTGTACACCGAAAAGCATACATAATATTGAGTTACAAGTAAATGATGTCCCCAAACTACTTATTAGAGGTTCAGATGGTAGAGTGGGCATCAACACTACTGATCCGCATGGACAATTAGACGTGAACGGAGAATTTATTGTAAATTTTAACGCTACAGAATATTGGCAAGCAGCTTCCTTAATAAATCATACTGCTACTACAGATTGGAGTTCAGCCTCTTTAATAAAAGTAGATAGGAACTATTCAAGGGCAATTTCCGTAGTAAACACCGGTGGTACAGAAGAAGAAGTTTTTACAATTTGGGGTAATGGTATTGTAAACGCAAAAAAAATATATGCAGAAGAAGTTGAAGTTAGATTAGATGCAATGGATAAATATTGGTTTGATTATGTA
>MWCE01000076.1 GCA_002069895.1 Bacteroidetes bacterium ADurb.Bin234
GAGTTAATAAAGGATGGAAACTCCTGCATCAAGGGGCCGAAATGCAGGTGCCCCGTTTCTTTAAATTCGTGTTAAAATACATTACGCCTTCTTTATTAATTATTATCTTCCTGTCTTCTTTGGTTAAACCTAAAAACGACGATTGGTCATTGTTGAGTTTCAAAGGATGGGAATTGGATAATGCAAGTATTATAGGTGAATTGCGTCATCAGGGAATAGGGCCTAATCATACTTGGTTTAGCAATGCTTTCTTTGCCGAAAACAACGGTACCGTCGATTCTATCTATACCTATAATAACCGAAACTATATCAGAGTTTCCGGCACGAATAATAAATCGTATGAATATACATCAAATCATCAATTGGCCGTTGCCTTAGGCGATGAAATTCAAATCGGCGACATCCTTTACAAAGGAAATATCGTTAATAATGTCTTTTATATTGATATTTCCCGTATCTCTTTATTAGTATTGTTGTTCTTTATTGCTCTACTCATTAAAATTGGATATACCAATATTCGAAAGAACAACGAAATATAATTTATTTCCGGTTAAATTTTTGCCAACTTGATAATTTTGAGTCCCGAAAGACAAAAAGCATTGGAATATCTCTTGATATACCGTATTTATCCATTATCAAATGGTTACCAATTAAATAATGCACGTTGTTTTTGTATTTCATTTGTATTTTTCCCATATCTATCTCATTATCAAACAACACATATAGATCGTAATTTTCTTTTTCTTTATACACCTTACTCATTATGCTGTCCATAGATATTCGGAAACATGTTTGACATACACCAACCGTTCTGTAAGTAAATAATAGATAATTTTCACTCAGAATTTTATCTTTACAATAGTTATCAATGTAACGATATAGTAATCCTTCGTAGGGGTAAGTTGCAATATTTTGGTTTTTACAATGGAATGGCAAAAAACAAAGAAAAATAAATAGATATATTTTATTTTTCATAATTGTAAACTATTTTAATAACTTTTAATGATTTTTCTTTTGTACATACAATATCACAACTCTTGGAAGTAAAACCATAAATACCTTTGGATGTGGGATACCAAAAAGGCGAATATCCTTTTTTAAGTTTCCAAAAAACATCTCCGATAACTTTCAAGTTTTTATCCAAAATAGTAAACCCTATCTCTTTGTCATTTAGAGTATTTAATAAACCTTCTTCATCATATTGCGGCATGTCTTTAAAGAAAAATCTGTAAAAAACGTCTTTATATTCATCATATATTAGTAAATTATAAAAATAGTCGTAAATCATTGAATTAGTTGCATATTCTTGATATCTTGTAAAGTCATTTTTGGCTAAAGTATCGTGTAATATTGTTATCGATTTATAGGTGGAATTTTTAATATAAAAAGAATCAAGTTTATTTTTTTTAGTATCGTAGGAAAACATTACAGGCGTATTCCCAAATCCGACTACATAAGTATCTTTTTTAAAAGTGATTAAAGGATCAACGTAATTATAATTGATTTCTTTTGCAGTATATTGTTCTACATAAGGGTATTTGATAGGTATAATGTTAAAAGTTCCTGTTTCAAACGAAAATTCAGCCAATAATTCCGAATCCCAACCCCATTTTCTTTCATTTCTATTATCAAATCGCACTAACATTAAAGGAAGCTTTTTTCTGTATGCATTCCATTTTAATATTCCAAACCTATCAACCAAAGCATAATTATCATCCTCCAAAGAATGCCAATAGAATTTTGAAAGATTATTATTTTTAATATTAATTAAAGCAATACTTTGACGTGTACAAACAATAATGTTGTCTAAATTAACAAAAGTTATTTTATATTTATCGGAATGAATCTCTTTCCCCATTGTATCAATATAATTTTTAGGAAGTAAAATGTTTTTATAAAAATCAAATCCATTGTTACTTTCCTTAAAAACTTTAATTGTGTCGGGTGAATAATCTTTTGCATAAAAGTAAATTCCGGTATTGTCTTCATAAAAGCCCCATGTCCTTATATTAAAATAAGAATCATTAATTGAATCTAGTTGTACGTCATAAGAAATATTAGTTTCTTGCGCATGGCAAGAAACTAATATTATACAAACTATTATTAATATACTATATTTCATAATTCTTGAATAATTGCCACTTGAATTGGTTCGAATATTTCTGGTACATAGTTGGCTTCACTTCTATGTGGTGCCATTTCCCATAATTCTTGAGGAGAATAATCTATTTCAGATCTTTGATATAAAACTTCGAACATATTCCAAAAATCCTCAATATATTCCTTTGTAAATTCCATATTCCAAGTAAGATCATCATATGCAGGAAAATCAAATGGATAGTATGGGCTTTCTAACTCACAAGGAATTTTATTTCCTTGATCGTCTTTTAACCAATAAAATTTTCCAGGACAATTACATGACGGTGATCTTGGTGTTTCAAATGGCCCCTCACATATATCTCCAACAAAAAATTCACCAGTTTGAATGTCTTCTTTACAACGTGCACGCCATTGGTAATACTTAGGTGCCTGTGGAGTTGTTCCTTCGTCTCCATCCATTGCTTTTTGTGAAACACCCTTTTCTTTAATTATACTGTTATTGTTTATTGATTCTTTTTCACATGAATTAGAAATAATTAATGTTATTCCAATTATAATAATGCTAATAAACGTTTTTTTTGATTTCATTTTTTCTTTTTAATTATTTGTTATATTTTCTTTTATTATATTTAACTTATATTCATACCTATAAGCGAGGTATTTATTATTATATATTTTGCGGGGATAAACCCGCTAAATGTATGTTATTACTTCATATACATAACATACATTTCTATAGTTTTTACGATTATAAAAACTTAAATATTTATTATAGTTGATTATTAGTATATAAAATATAAGTATACAAAATGTGAAATAATATATTATCTCATGGAAAGTGTCTATAAAAATAGAATCGTAAAATAAGTTTATAATTGTTCCCCTTTGCATACTTAGATTATTTTTGCAAAAATATATTTTTTTATATTGCTTTTTTCAAAAAAGAAAAATATATTTTTATCTTATTTGTTTTTAATTAGAAAATTTTTTCTAGTAACCTTAAAAAGATAAATCTTAAATATTTTATTTCATTAATTAAGGGAAAATAAATACATAAATATATGGAATACCGTTAGTTGTTTTAGGGTGTTCATATTTAGTGTCAATTTTCTTAAAGTAAAATTATTTTTATAAAAACTATATTGTCAAATATATTCTTTTAGTGATTGATTTTAAATGAATCTAAGATTCCTATTCAAATTTATAAGTATTTTAAAATAAAAAAATAGTATGATAAATTTTTCAATATAATTATGTTAATAATCACATTAAATTAAATGAAGTATTTTTCTTATTTTTAGGTAAACAAAGAATCTTAAACGTTTTTTAGACAATGATGAATTTTTTATATACTTTTGTAAAAATTAATTTAAAAACACACATGAATATATCGGCTTTAATTATAATGCTTTCTGTTCAATTGTCGGTTACTGTAATTACCGTTTATTTTTTCTACAAAATGCTTAAACCCTCAAAAAAGAACAAATGAAAAAAATCTTTTTTCCATTCTTCATACTACCCTTTCTTGTTTCCTCACTGTTTGCTCAAGACAGTTTGTATTTCAGGCAAAACATTAAAATATTGTCATCACCCCAATATCACGGTCGTGGTTATGCCTTTAAAGGCGACAGTATTGCTGCCGATTTTATAGCCAATGAATTTAAAAAATTGAATGTAAAGAAATGGACCCCTGATTATTTTCAATATTTTAATATAAATATGAATGTGTTTGAGGGAGATGTACTTATTCATTTCGGCGACAAGTTCCCAAAACCGCAATTATTTGATAACACACAAATCATGGCTTATTCCGCTGCCATGCACGGTGATTTTAAAGTTAAAAAAATAAAGATAAACGATCTGTGTCAACAGAAAATCAAAATCTCGGCCGATTATCAAAACCAATTTATTTTGATAGATATTTCAGATTTAGACATCAAAGACTCCATCCAAAAAAAGAAATACGACAAAGCGCTTGAAGTTGTTCATTCAAATTTATTAAACGCCAAGGGATATATTCTTGTTAGCAAATCATTAATAGGCTGGCCTTTGTCTTACGGAAAACTTAATGCTAAACATGCCACCGTCAATGTAACCAAAGAATACCTGAAAAAAACACCCAAAATTATATTTCTGAATCTTTACCGTCAACATAAGAATAATTATCAAACACAAAATATTTGCGGATATATTGAAGGCAAAACCCATCCCGATTCCTTTTTCGTGTTTACCGCACACTATGATCATTTAGGCCATTTCGGTAAAGATTATATTTTCTACGGTGCCAACGACAACGCCAGCGGAACAGCCTTTGTCATGGATTTAGCCCGCCATTACAGCAAACCCGAAAATCAACCCGATTATTCCATGGTCTTTTTGGCACTAAGCTGCGAAGAAATTGGCTTGGGTGGTTCTTTTTATTTTGTCGAAAACAGTTATATCCCTATATCAAATATAAAAACCCTTATCAATTTCGATATGGTCGGAACAGGCGAAGAGGGTATTACCATCGTTTGTGGAAATGCTTTCCCCGATGAATTTAAAAAATTTGAACAGCTAAACAACCAACACCAATACTTGAAAAAGGTAGTTTCCCGCGATGCTTCAAAGAATAGCGACCATTATCCCTTTTATGAAAAAGGAGCACGGGCTTTCTTTATCTACGGTATGGGAAAATCAGGTCGCTATCACCATCATTCCGATACACTCGACAATATGTCGTTAGGAGGATACACCGGCTTGTTTAAACTTATTACCGAATACATTAATCTTTATAATCGAAAATAATGCCTAAGCTATTTATTGTGCCTACTCCAATCGGTAATTTAGAAGACATTTCTTTGCGTGCCTTACGCATACTCAAAGAAGTTTCCCTTATTTTAACCGAAGATACGAGGGTAACTAAAAAATTGCTTTCCCATTATCAAATCAACAAAACCTGTATCCCTTATCATCAATTCAACGAACACAAACAATTGCAACATTTTATTGAACTTATCCGCCAACATGAATCCGTTGCCATGGTGAGTGATGCAGGCACTCCCGGCATTTCCGACCCTGGATTTCTTCTTATCAGAGAATGTATTAAAGAAAATATTGACATTGAATGCCTGCCGGGACCTACTGCCTTTGTGCCCGCATTGATTCAATCGGGTTTCCCTTGCGACCGCTTTTATTTCTACGGCTTCCTGCCCCATAAAAAAGGACGACAATCCATTCTGAGTCGTTTGGCACAAAACAAAGAAACGTTTATTCTTTACGAGTCTCCCTACAGACTATTAAAAACTTTGGAAAACCTTATCGAACATTGTGGTGCTGACAGGAATATTAACATCTCAAGAGAACTGACCAAATTACACGAAGAAAACACACGTACCACACTTTCGGAAGCATTTGATTATTACAAACAAAAAAACATTAAAGGTGAATTTGTACTTATTATCGAAGGTAATAACAAGGAATAATTGAAGTATGAAAAGAAAAAAAATACATTTTTATATTCAATATGTTATCTTACTTTTGATGATATTTTCATTGCCTTTGGAACGTCGTTTGCTACCTCCTCTGATGTTATTGCTCTCGTTTAATTGGGTTGTGGAGGTGATGAGCGATATGATGCAGAATTTATTGTTCCGATTAAAAATTATACATGTTGATTGCATTAATAACAAATGGAATGTACTTAAAAATAATCGTTTAATATTTCCTTTCTGTTTATTTTGCACACTCTTTTTCCTTTATGTAATCGGCTTATATTACACTGAAAATATGAGTATCGGCAAAAACGAACTGGTTTCAAAACTCTCACTTTTTGCCATGCCGGTTATTTTGTTTACTTCCGATCTCAAATTATGGAATAAATCAATGATTAAATGGATATTTAATGTTTTTGTGTTAGGCTGTTTTTTGGGAATAATTTATTGTTTATATCATTCTTTGTCTGTTTACCGTATGGAACATGAATTCAAACAATTCTTTTATCAAGACCATTCCTTCTTTCACCATCCCTCCTATGCTTCCATGTTCTACACTTTTGCCATTAGTGCCATGATTTATTATCTTATAAATAGTGACGCTAAAATGTATGAAAAAATCATTTATATCTTATTTATACCCTTATTTATAGTCGAAGTTTTTTTATTGAGTTCCAAAACCGCTTTCCTTATACTTTTTTTCGTAGCCGTTTTGTTTATCTTTTATGTAATAATTCATAAACACAATCGATGGCTTAATCTATTATATACTTTGATTATATTTATGATAGCTTTTAGTGTTTATAAATTTATGCCCGAAAAATACAATCGTTTTTTAAGCAAAATCAATGATATTCATTCTATCGATGATTTGAAAGAAGACGTTCGTTTTTATATTTGGACAGGCTCTTGGGAAGCGGCCAAAGAAAACATCCCTTATGGTGTAGGAACCGGTGATGCAAAAGATATATTGAAAAACAAATATAAAGATAAGTCTTTAGAATATTTCTATAACAGAGAATACAATGCACATAATCAATACCTGCAAGTACTGTTAACTTTAGGAATACCCGGTATTGCCGTTTTTGTTTCAGGATTGTTATATGCTTTTTTTATTTCCTTTAAAAAACGTTATTTCCTCTATATTGTCTTTTTAATCATTTTCAGCCTCAATATATTAACCGAATCCATGCTCGAACGTCAAGCAGGGGTAGTGTTTTATGCTGTATTTAATGCTTTATTATGTTTAATAGCTTTTGTCCCTCTACCCGAATCGGTAAAAGAAAATATATAAAAAAATTATTATGACAACAACCTATATTAAATTGATTCAACAACCCATATCGGAATCAATATCAGTTGAAGTACCTTCTTCAAAAAGCATTAGCAATCGCCTATTGTTGCTTAAAAAAACATATAATCCAAATCTTAGAATAGACAAATTATCTAAAGCAAATGATACACTTTTACTTAAGAAACTACTTACAGAAATAGATATTAATACAACTCAAAGAAGAGAAGTCAAACAAATCGATGCCGAAAACTCGGGAACCTGTTTACGGTTTTTATGTGCTTATTTATGCTTTCAAAAGGGAAAATGGTTGCTAACAGGAAGTGCGCGCATGAAAAACCGCCCCATCGAGGATTTAGTCAGCCTGATGCAATCTTGCGGAGCTAAAATTTTATATAAAGAAAAATACGGATATCCCCCCCTGGAAATTACCGGAACCGATTGTCAAATTCCTTCTTCTGAACTTAGTGTCAATGCCGAAAAAAGTAGTCAATTCGTTACTGCTTTTCTTTTGGTTTTACCTTTATTTAAAAAAGATGTGGTGTTGCAAGTAAAAAATATGCAATCATCCGTTTCGTATATCCATATGAGCATAACCCTCATGCAAAAATTGGGCATACAAATTTCAATGAAAGAACAAACCATAAGCTATATTCATACACAACCTATTCAAAAGAAAAGAAGTATTCAAGTAGAACCCGATTGGTCGGCTGCCGCCTATTGGTTTGTTTTTGCCGCTCTGCATCCCTCATCTCAAATTTTTATTAAAAACTTACGTAAAAGCAAATTACAATCCGATGCCAATATTGAAAATATTATTAAACACTTTAATGTCGGAGTTAAATATTCCCCCGAAGGTGCTACTATTTATAAATATGTAGATAAAAATATCGAAAATTTCACTTTCGATTGCAGTAACAATCTCGACCTCGTACCACTATTAACCGTTTTGTGTGCAGTTTTGAATATAAAAGCTAATATAAAAGGTATTTATAATTTAATATATAAAGAAAGCAACCGCATTATTGCCCTTGCCGAAGAGTTGAATAAAGTGAGTAATGTTAAATTTACCAAAAACTTTTTTAAAATCATTCCCAACGGAAATCCAAAACTATTCACCCCTCATTTTTTAACCTACGACGACCACCGTTTGGCCATGAGTTTGTCATTATGGGTACATCAATTTCCAAACATTTATATCGAAAATCCAGATTGTGTGCATAAATCCTATCCCGATTTCTGGAACAATCTAAATAAAACAGGCATCGAAATACAATCCTGATATATAAAAAAGTTGTACTTTTGTACACACATTTTTAACTGAAAATAAATAATTAAAATATATAGTAATGGAAAGAGATAAGCAAATATTCGATTTAATCGAAAAAGAACGACAAAGACAAACACACGGCATAGAATTAATCGCCTCCGAAAATTTTGTCAGCAATCAAGTCTTGGAAGCCATGGGTTCGGTCTTAACCAATAAATACGCCGAAGGCTATCCGGGTAAACGTTATTACGGTGGCTGCCAAATCGTTGACCAAACCGAGCAATTGGCAATCGACCGGGCAAAAGCACTTTTCGGGGCCGAATGGGCTAATGTGCAACCGCATTCCGGTGCACAAGCCAATATGGCAGTGCTACTTACCTGTTTAAAACCGGGCGATACCTTTATGGGACTTAACCTTAACCACGGCGGACACCTTTCTCATGGGTCACCCGTCAACTCGTCGGGACTGCTTTATAATGTGGTTGATTATTCCGTTGAAGAAGAAACAGGCACCATAAACTATGACACCATGGAAGCCGTTGCCCTCGAAAAACGTCCCAAACTCATCATTGGCGGAGCCTCAGCTTATAGCCGTGATTGGGATTGGAAACGCATGCGACAAATTGCAGATAAAGTCGGTGCCATCTTAATGGGTGATATTGCTCATCCTGCCGGACTTATTGCCAAAGGACTGTTAAACAACGCTCTCCAATATTGTCACATCTGTACCACTACCACTCATAAAACATTACGCGGACCGCGTGGAGGTATGATATTAATAGGTAAAGATTTCGACAATCCTTGGGGAGTAACCACACCCAAAGGCGAAATAAAAAAAATGTCGGCTATGTTAGATTCGTCCGTATTCCCGGGTGTACAAGGCGGTCCCCTCGAGCACGTTATCGCTGCCAAAGCCGTTGCTTTCGGCGAAGCACTGACCGATTCCTATGATAAATATATCAAACAAGTAAAGAAAAATGCTGATGCCATGGCCAAAGCATTTCTGGATAAAGGATATAAAATCATTTCAGGCGGCACCGACAACCATTTAATGTTAATTGATTTACGTACTAAATTCCCCGACCTCACCGGTAAAGTAGCCGAAAACACTCTGGTGAAAGCCGATATTACCATCAACAAAAACATGGTCCCCTTCGACAGCCGTACACCCTTCACTACCTCCGGTATTCGCGTTGGAACGCCCGCTATCACCACCCGCGGATTAAAAGAAAACGAAATGCCTGCCATCGTCGATATGATCGATGCCGTTTTATGCGATATCAACAACGAAGCCCTTATCGATAAAACACGTAAAAACGTGAATGACATGATGGCCAACCGACCTCTATTTGCTTGGTAACAAGAGCAGAGAAATGGAACGCTGATTGCGAGGATGCTGCGGTTAAAAAAGAGTTAAAAGTTAAAAGTTAAAAGTTAAAAGTGAAAAGTGAGTCAACGCATTGAATAACTGACAACTGAAAACTGAAAAAACAATTAAAAATTAAAAATTACGAATTAAACTTGAATCAACGCTCTGAAAAACTGATAGCTGACAGCTGAGAGCTTCTTAAAACTGAAAACTTTTTTACAATTTCCGCTAAAAACACCCTATTTTTTAGGCAAAACGCTGTTTAACGCATTTTTAGGGGGTATTTTCGGCATTTCATATCTAACCTTTACTATAGCAAGGGAATGGGTAAGTGTGCCTAAAACGGGCTAAAAATCAATTAAAAATTAAAAATTAAAAATTAAAAAATGAAGTCGCAAGTCAACGCACTGAAAAACTGATAGCTGATAGCTGACAGCTGAGAGCTTCTTAAAACTGAGAACTGAAAACTGAGAACTTTCTTAACCGCCGAGGGCGGAGAGAGATAAAACCAATTAAAAATTAAGAATTAAGAATTAAAAATGGTACACAGATAACGCGGATGCAAGGGATT
>MWCE01000077.1 GCA_002069895.1 Bacteroidetes bacterium ADurb.Bin234
GGAACGGAAAACATAAAATGGGAATCTACCTTTGCAGATGCAAATCTTATAGCACATCAAAAAAAGATTTAACCTTTTTATCAATCAACATTGTTTTGTTAAATATTTTTTTATACCTTTGCACACCAAAATTTAAGTTAAAAATTAAAAAGGAAAGAGGTTAATCTTATGATTGTTGTTCCAATTAGAGATGGTGAAAACGTGGACAAAGCGTTAAAGAAATTGAAGAGGAAGTTTGAAAAAACAGGTACGGTAAAAGAATTACGCGAACGTCAGAAATTCACCAAGAAGTCTGTAAAAAGACGTGAACAAATCAAAAAAGCAGTTTATATTCAAAAATTGCGTGATCAAAAAGACGAATAATTTTTTGGTTTATTCGGATTTATTTGATAAAAAGTGTTACTTTTGAAACAAAAAAAGCAACACTTTTTTTTATGGACAGATTGAAAGAATTTATCGTATATATTACTACCGAAAAACGATTTTCGCCCCATACTTGCATGGCTTATCAAAGCGATTTAGAACAATTTAAATCGTTTGTTGAAACCGAACTTAGCGTTTCCGAACTATATCAAGCAAGTCATAAAGACATCCGTGCATGGATATTTTATTTGCTTGAAAAAGGGGATACACCCCGTAGTGTCAATCGTAAGATTTCAACCTTAAAAACTTTTTTTAAATTTTTGTTACGCAACGATTATATCGAAATTAATCCGGTCGATAAGGTGATCACACCCAAGCAATCCAAACGTTTACCTTCATTTATGGATGAAAGTGAAATTTATACGATGTTTAACCGAATTGATTTTCCCGACACCTTCGAAGGTATCAGAGATAAAACCATTATCGAAACTTTCTATGCTCTCGGTATACGTTTGAGTGAGTTGGTGAATATGAACTATGAAGACATAGATTTCTTTAATAAAAACGTTAAAGTGTTGGGGAAAAGGAATAAGGAACGGATAATTCCTTTCGGTCCGCATTTGGAAGCTTGCTTTAAACACTACTTTCTTGTTTACGAAAATAATTTCGGTTGCCTTCAACAAAACATGCCGATTTTTGTTACAAAGAAAGGAAGGAAAATATATTCGAAACTAGTATATAAAATTGTGCATAAACATATAGAAATGGTGTCGAACGTTCAACAAAAAAGTCCTCATGTTATCAGACATACATTTGCTACT
Source organism: Bacteroidetes bacterium ADurb.Bin234 (assembly GCA_002069895.1). Taxonomy (GTDB): domain Bacteria; phylum Bacteroidota; class Bacteroidia; order Bacteroidales; family WCHB1-69; genus UBA5266. The sequence goes on from MWCE01000077.1 coordinate 1,185, forward strand.
CATCTCTTAAATCAAGGAGCGGATTTAAATGCGATCAAAGAACTGCTGGGGCATTCCAGTCTGGCGGCAACACAAGTCTATACACATACTTCCATAGGAAAATTAAAAGAAATTTATAATCAAGCCCATCCCAGGGCGTAAAAAAAAGGAGGCCGTTATGAACATTAACATTAAATCAGTACGTTTTAAAACCGATAAAGGTTTGGAAGATTTTATCAGTAAAAAATTGCAGAAAATCGGTAAACTTTATGAAGGTATTATCAGGAGTGATGTTACATTGAAATTGGACAACGTGGAAACTCCCGAGAATAAAATTGCTGAAATACGTTTAAAAATCAAAGGAAATGATTTAATGGCTACTAAACAATGTAAAACATTCGAAGAAGCTACCAATCAAGCTATCGAAGCCATTCAAAAACAACTGGGTAAAACAAAAGAGAAAAAAAAAGTGAATTATAAATCAAAAGAAAAAATAAATCTTCAAGAAAACGAAATCGATGAAGAATAAAGAAAAAGAGAGATTGAAAAATCTCTCTTTTTTTACTTCAAAATCATTGTCATTCTGATAGAAGCGAAAAATCTGTTTAATTTAATCGGTTAAGAGTAATAATAAAACACTAAAAAAGTTTTTATGGCGTTAACAAATTAAAATAACCTAACCAATAAAATAAAATAAAAATGAAAACCATGAAGTATTTATTGACAGCTTTTATCCTTCTTGGATTAAATGTTACTTACGGACAATTTAATCCGTTTGAGATGGATAAAAAAGGTGATGTGAAATTAATCCGTCAAAACAAGTATTATCCCGTTGATACCAATCAATTAAGTGCCGGATTTTACGTATGGTGTGAAACTGAGAATTTCAAGGAGAATGGTGATAGGGGACAAACTTCCTTTGAAACGAAAGGGGCAAAAGTGCCGGCTATTCGTTATGAATTCAACGAATACAAAGGATTAGATAAAACACTTACCGATCCTTTGTGGGACACAGTTGTAAGTCGCGGAGATACCTTAATATGTTCTCATGATTATGATCCGATTATTTACACTTCGGCAAAGCCTAACTTTAAAGATGAAAAGGGAAATGTTGTGGAGGCTACTATTTGTGATAAGTGTACATCTTATACGGAAAAATTTGCTTACGATCAGGAAAACAATTGCATAGAACGCACACAATTTGATGCACAAGGCAATCTCGTTTTTAAAGTGGATTATATTTATGCTTATGACAAAAAAGGCAACTGGATCAACAGAACCACTCTTTTAAATGGCAGACTCTATTGTGTTCATGTGCGTGAAATAACTTATTATTAGTAGGTGTTTTTAAGTTATTTACAACTCAAATCTGAAAGGCAGCAAGTTATCAATGCCGTCGACCATCATTATTTTACCTTTCATCCCTGTCATAAAGATTTTAATCTTTTCTTGCTGTTTGCTTTCATATTCAGCCAGCACCTGACGACAACCGCCGCATGGTGTTATGAGATTGTCGGTAGTGTGTGGGTTGCTATTGCCTGCAATGGCTAATGCCCTAATTTTTTCTTTTGGATATTGAGATGAAGCATAAAACAAAGCCACTCTTTCGGCACACAAGCCCTCGGGATAAGAAGCATTTTCTTGATTATTGGCTGTGATTATCTTATCGTTCGATAATAATACAGCAGCTCCCACCTTAAATTTGGAGTATGGTGCATAAGCCTGCTCGCTTGCTTGCCGCGAGGCTTCTATCAACGCTTGCATATTAATATCTAATTCATCTATTGATTGATAAGTTGTATATTGTATTTCTTTTTTGTTGATTTCCATAAACATCAATTTTTGTTGATTGCAGTGCAAAAATACATAATTAAGCTTTTGGATTTGTTTTTATTTATATGTTGTGTGATTTAAATTACCCTATTGGATTAGATTCTTCACTTTACTGCGTTATGTTCAGGATTACAATAATGTTTTTTATTTTGAAAATAACAATAAAAGTTTATGAAAATAGTTAATAGAATATGATTTGATAAAAATGTTTAAAAATAAAAGAATTTATATAATCTCCTTTCTCCTATGTGTTGTATATATACCTTTAACACATTCACAAGTATTTAAAGGAGAAATTATTGCAGGAGCAAACGTAACACAATACGATGGAGATGAAATGTATGGTTTCCGCAAAGCGGGAGCCAACGTAGGATTGGGTGTCATGTTTCCTTTTAATTTCAGAAAAGGAAATGAAAATAAACACTGGGCTTTGAGCATGGAAATCCTTTTCAATCAAAAAGGTTCACGTAATAAAAACTATACGGGAATAAATCCTTGCGATACCTGTCCGCCTGAAATCCCTTGTGATCCCAATATTAAATATAATGTAAACTTGAACTATGTGTCGATACCGTTTTTATTGCATTATAATGATAAAGATGCTTGGATGTTTGCCATCGGATTTGCTTATAACCGATTAGCCGGCATGAAGGAAATAGAAAACGGCATTGAAACCGAAGATATTTATTCTATATCGACCATTATAAATCCAAGCAAAAAGAAAGTAGATAAAATGCTGAGTGAAAGGGATGCGCTTTTTGCCAAAGACGAATTGAGTGTGATGGTAGACGTTCGTTTTCGAATTTGGCAGCAATTAAAATTTAATTTCCGTTTCGAATACAGTATGTTTCCCGTCGGTCTTCGTAAATTTTATTTCAATGAGGGTATAGCTGTTGATCCTTACATACGAAAACAATACAATAACGTATTGACTTTTCGCTTAATCTATATGTTAAACGAACCCAAGGTTACGATTAAAAGGAAACCCAAAGTTCCGAATGAAGAAAAAATTTATTATTACTAAATCATTTTGAAAGTTTTATTTATTCGTTTAAGCAGCATTGGAGATATTGTTCTGACGACACCGCTTGTGCGATGTGTTAATCAACAGAAAGCAAATGTTGAAATACACTATTTGTGCAAAGAATCCTATCGTTTGTTATTGTCATCCAATCCTTATATTCATAAACTACATGGTTTTACAAAAGCAGACAAAACCTTAAAAGAACGGTTAAAAGACGAAAAATATGATTATGTAATCGATTTGCAACACAATCACCACTCTAAAGCTATTTGCCGTTATTTAAAGGTGCCGCATCGTTCATTCCCGAAACTAAACATCAGAAAATGGATATTGGTTAATTTTAAAATTAATATTCTGCCTAAAGTGCATATCGTTGATCGCTATTTTAAGGCACTCGGAGATTTGAAAGTTACCAACGACAACAAAGGACTTGATTTTTTTATTTCGGATAAAGATTTACATCAAATTCAAAAGGAAGATTTACCTGAAGTGTTTGTTGCAGTAGCAGTAGGAAGCAAGCACAATACCAAACAACTACCAAAAGAGAAATTATTGGAGATTTGTCAGCAAACGGATAAACCGTTTATGTTTTTAGGGGATGAAAAAGATACTGCTACCGTTGAATATATACAAGCAAATTTACATAAACCAAGTTATAATTATTGTGGCAAACTCAACCTGCAGGAGTCGGCTTTTTGTGTTTCGAAAGCTACAATAATACTCAGCGGCGACACGGGACTGATGCATATAGCCGCCGCCTTGAACAAACCCCTGATTACTGTATGGGGCAACACCGTTCCTGCTTTCGGGATGTTTCCTTATATGCCCACGAATAAAGATAAATATCTTATTATTGAAAATAAAAAATTGTTATGCCGTCCCTGTTCCAAATTGGGCTTTAATCGTTGTCCTTTAGGACATTTTAAATGTATGCAATCCCTATCGGTCAACGAAATTGTTGCCTGTTTAAATCGTTCATAATATGATTACTCCACATAATATTAAAATTGCAGACTATAACTATGATTTACCGAAAGAGAAAATAGCACTATTTCCCTGTGATAAAAGAGAAAACGCTAAACTATTAATCTATGAAAACCAACAAATCAAGGAAGATATCTTTGCACATATCGCCAATCATTTGCCGAATGATAGTGCCTTGATATTTAATAATACACGTGTCATACATGCGCGTCTGCTTCTACGAAAATCCACCGGAGCCGTAATTGAGGTGTTTTGTTTAAAACCCGTTTCACCAACTCCCTTGCACGATGAAGCTTTCAATGTGAGGGGCAGTTGCGAATGGGAATGTTTTATAGGTAATAACAAACGATTCAAAGATACGATAACGGCTACTTTTCCTTGTGGCGGAGATCAAATGACATTAAAAGTCGAAAAACTTACAATGCTTGACAACAGTGCATTCCTTGTTCGTTTTTCATGGATGCCGGAGTATCTGACTTTTGCCCAAATCTTGGAAAGTGTAGGTAGAATTCCTTTGCCGCCTTATATTAAAAGGGAAGCAAATCCGGAAGACAGCAATCGTTATCAAACCGTTTATGCCTCTGAAAAAGGCTCGGTAGCAGCTCCAACAGCCGGATTGCATTTCACTTCCGATTTACTAAAAACGTTGAAAGAAAAACAAATACCTATGGAATATATCACACTGCATGTAGGAGCGGGGACTTTCAAACCGGTTAGCGAATCCTATATCATCCATCATACCATGCACGAAGAAACTTTGTTTTTTTATAAAAAAAGTATTGAACACTTATTGTCGTTGTTGAGTAAACGCATCATAGGAGTGGGAACTACCACTGTACGTTCACTTGAAAGTTTATATTGGATAGGTGTGAAGATGGAAAGAGCAAAAAAACAAAACAAAGAGATTGGTAATGATTGTTTGACGATTGATCAATGGGAAGTGTATGAAGATTTACAAAACTATATCGTTACACCCGAAAATGCACTTCAAAACATCTTACATTATTTAAAAGAGCATCGCTTGGATGGCTTATATGCTTCAACTTATTTAATGATAGTTCCCGGTGCTTACCAAATGAAAATATGCAAAGGTATAATCACCAATTTTCATCAACCGCAAAGCACTTTATTACTATTGATATCGGCATTTGTAGGGGAGAAATGGAAGGAGATATACACTTACGCGCTCAGTCATCAATTTCGATTTCTTAGCTATGGCGATGTGTGTTTATTTGTATAATCAACTTTATTTTAATTCGACCTTTGTCTAATTAATATGTTATTGTATATATGTTGATACTAATACTACAAGAGACAAAAAAAACAGCTTGCCTTTTAATATCTTAAAGGCAAGCTATTAACTATAAGCTTTTTGGGTTTAGTCTTTTCACTTTTCCATTGTCGGAAATAACCAAAACATAATTTCTTTCTTTTTTTGATTGGATTAGTTTGGTGTAAGTAAGATCTAATCCTTTAAGAATTTTCGCTCTGATACTATTATTCTTTTTAGTCATATTATGATAACTTTTTTAATGTTTCGTAAGTTATATTATTCTTAATGTCTATACTTTTATCGGTATAACCTTCGGCGATGAGTTCGGAGTAAGATTTTGAATTATCAAAAATCATCCAAAAATCTACGATAGGAATATATAATTGAAATAAATTTTTTAATCCTGAGAAGTATCTTCTGATAATGGTTGTAGGAGGTACGTTATGTCCGCCTTCTTGCACCCTGTTTTTCACTCTTTCAATGGCTAATTCTACGGAATCCAACCAAAAGAAAACCAATATGATTTTATAGCCGTATTCTTTGGCTTTTACAATGGTTTTGGTATAAGTCTTAGTGGATAAAGTAGTTTCAACGGCAAAGTCTTTTTTGCTTGGAATAAGTTTGTCGATTTTCTTAAGCACCAATCTTCCTGCTTCAATAGCCGCATTGTCGGGATTTAAAGGAGAAAGGCCTCTCGCTATTTCATCGGCATTCAAGAATTCTTTACAAGATAACATTTCCGGCAATACAATAAAAGAGGCAGTAGTTTTTCCTGCTCCGTTGCATCCGGAAATAATAAATAGGTTTGGCATTTTAATAATTCTTTTCAATATGTACAAATAATATTTTCGAAGAAAATTTCCAAGCATAAGCCATAACGTTTACGGCTGCAAAAGTATGTTTTTTGTTGATATGAAATCTTTCTTTTTTATGTATTCTATGCACAGTTTTCTGTTAATAACTTATTGTCAGTTTAAAAAATAATATTCCTTGTTTCTTTTTCTTAATATTTTCCTTTTCCCGTCGATTTCGTATAGTAAACAAAAATGTGTTTAAAATGTTGAATAGTTGTTAAAAAAGTATGAAAATATTGTTTTAGATGAAATCTTTGTTTTTTGTGTAATAAATCAACTTTCCCTTGTTTTTGGAAGGAAAAAGAATTCCTCTTTGTATTTTTACATCGGATTTATCATTTGATTTTTATGTGTTTATAAAATACAATTCGATTAAAATTAAGAAAATCAATGAATGTAAAATACAATCATCGTTTGATGATAATACCGTTTTAAAGGTTTTCTTTTTTCAATATATAGAAATAATATTTATTCCATCCCGATTCGAACGACTTATAGGTCATCGAACCCGTTGTTCCGGCAAAAGCGCATACCGGAGCATGGAATAATCTTGGTACTAATTGTTTGATTAGGTTGATTCTTCGATCATTATCAATCTTTAATGCTTTTACGACATTTTCGGTTATGTTATGTAATGCGACTACTTTAAATTTTGATTTCCTGATATTTTCTTCTACCGACAACAGGTTTTTTTGGCTTCTGAAATCAGCATAAAGAAAGTATCCGTCGGGTTTTAATACTTTGTATACTTCATCAAAGAAGACAGAAAGATTGGGGTAACAATGGGATGATTCAACGTTTATAACGATATCAAATGTATTTTTATTGAAAGGCAATTGTTGTGCATCACCTTGTAAAAACTCTAAATTCAAGGATTTATGATTCGATTTGCAATAGTTAATTGCCTTATGGGAAATATCTACAGCTTTAATGGATAAAGGATTCAAATATCTTGCTATATAAGACGCTCCGCCGCCTCGTCCACAACCTACTTCCAACAGGTGTTTATTATTAATGTCGATAGCCGAAACGATGCGGTGGTATAATTGCAAAGGATATCTTTCTCTTTCGTCTTCAGCTAATAGCTTGATTTCATAAGGATTATGGTAACCGTAGTTTAAAAACTTAATTTCACCTGCACTGTCTTTGTTACTGACATATTCATACCAAGCTTTCCAAACAGGTTGTAGTAAAAACCTAATAATGTGTTCTTTTGTCATTATATATGTGTTTAATATGTTAATGATAGAAAGAATAAAATACGGATGGCATTATATTAAATCTACCGAAATATATAGTTTTTAGGACGTGCAAAAGTATACTTTTCATGTATACTTATATCTTCTAAATATTAAAAAGATAAAATTAAAGGAAAACAATATCAAACACAACAACTTCGCCCCGGCTTCCTAAGCGTACGCCAGGTCCCCATGTGCCGAAACCGGAAGAAACGTAAAAATGGGTATTCCCTTTTTGCCGATATCCATAGCTAAGTTCAAACAATGCATTTGTAATGAGATTGATAGGAAAAAGCTGCCCGTGATGCGTATGTCCCGATAAATGTAAGTCAATTTGAACATCTACAGCTTCATCCAACTGATAGGGTTGATGTTTCATTACAATAATGGGCTTGCTGTGGTCTATGCCTGTTAAAAGTGTTTTAAGCGATTGCATGGGGTTGTTATCGTTTCCCGCATGTTGACTATGCAAATCTTTACGACCCGCCAATTGTATGCCGTTGGGGAGCGTAAGCACGGTATCTTGTAATACATTAATATTAATGCTGTGTAAATAGGATAGGGATTTGTCGATATTACCGATATATTCATGATTTCCTGTTATAGCATAAACACCCAAAGGAGCCGATATTTCCTGCATGTGCTTTCCTAACTGATTGCGAATAACGGGTGCTATTTCCCCATCAATCAAGTCGCCGCAAAGCAGCACCAAATCGGGATTTTCTTTTTTTACTATGTTAACAAACTTTTCTTCCCACGATTTACCTATTATGGCTCCTAAATGTAAATCGGAAGCCATTAATATGCTTATGTGCTTTTGTCCATCCACTTTTTTAGCAATGGAAATTGGAATATGTTTAACACGTATATGTTTTGCGTTGATGTGTCCGATTACAATAACGATTGTAACAAAACCTATGACCACCAATCCGATTATGGTTTTATGCTGTTGACTTAATACCGGTAAAAAAGGAAAAAAGTGATTGATCATGCGGACAATATCAATCAATACCAAGCTTATAACAAAATACAACAGAAAAGCTAACCAACAAGTGCCGATTTTGTACAAGATTTCATTGAAAACCGAAGGAAACATCCTTTCCATAAACATTCCTATCATAAAAGAGGACGCAAGCACAACATAAAATACTGTTCCCCATCTTTTGACAGTTAATTGAGGTGAAAATGCTTGAAGGGCTCTTACATATAAATAATAATGAGCCAATGTGTAAACAATCAGTACTACACTAAAGAATAGAATAAAGGAATAAGATTTCATGCAGGGAATTTAAGATTTATTTTTTGTTTTTACTTCTTTTCACTATTTTATAAATTATTGTGATAATAGCTATTAACCAACCGATGGGATAGGGGAGTATGGTTAATCCCCAATACATCGACAAGGATGAACTGCCTCCTATACCACCCAAGGATGAAAGATAAAACATTATGGTAACACCTATTAATATCATTATCATGGATGTTAAAAAGAGCTTACGGAGCGTATCTTTCAATAAATAAGCTGCTATGACAATTAAAACACTTCCGCCGGCAATAACAACGGAACCTTCCAAAGGATCAATAGTACCGATTATAAGGGCAATGATTCCTATGATATAAAGGATTTTTGAGATTTTCTTTTTCATTTTATATAATAATTAAACTCTTATGGTGATTTTAAATGATGATCTTCTTCTTGCTTTATACACAATGAATCATAGGTTTGATTGCCTATTTCATTGGCTGGTTTACTTTTTTCTTTTCTACATACATAAATAATAATTACCGTGATGCTTGCACACAATAAACAAAATAATTGATTTATACTTTTATTTTCTGTATTATTTGAAAATGGAATAAAGGTTGAGCATTGACCATTCTTTCTATAGTT
>MWCE01000078.1 GCA_002069895.1 Bacteroidetes bacterium ADurb.Bin234
AATATCGACCCTGAATATCCTTATCTAATCAACGGATTAAATGCTGCCTTGCTCAAATTTAATCAGATATGGCACTACGACCATCCGGGAACACCCTTTCAAATGCTTTGTGGATTAATTATACGGATTACTCATTTGTTTACCGGAAAAGGAAGCATCTCACAAGATGTTATTAATCGTCCGGATTATTATTTATATTCAATCAGTCTATTTCTCATTATTCTACAATCAATATTAGTTTACATTATTGGTTTCGTTGGACAGAAGCGAGGCATCAAAAAAACTCCCCTTCTACTCTTACAATCCGGCATGTTATTAAATTTTATATTGTTAATGGTGTTTTGCAGGGTATATCCTGAAAGATGGTTGTTTATTACATCCATCTTATTCATTATTGTATACCTAACCTATGGTTATAACAAGCAAAAACCATTAACTTTCGCTATTGCAAGTGGCATTATTATGGGCATGGGACTCGCAACAAAATTCAACTATTTGCCTTTATTGATTTTACCTCTATTATTAATGGATAATTATAAACACAAACTTATTTATGTTGATACATGTGTTTTATCTTTTTTTGTTTTTATATTACCAATAATAAACCAATTCAAAGATTATTGGAATTTCATGGTTCGTATTGCTACTCACGACGGCATTTACGGTAAAGGACAAGAAAGAATGTTCAATCCAGATATCATCAATGAGAATATTATTCAGCTTATTAAAGCTGCACCCGAAGTTTTGTTCTTGTTAATTGCTTTGCTCATACTCCTGATTATGTCTTTTATCAAAAAGAAAAAAATACGCAAAGTGAATTATACATTGTTTTTTAGCGGAAGCATATTTATCATTTTATTTCAATTGGTGATGGTAGTAAAACACTATAAAGCAGATTACTTAATACCACTACTTTCTATTTATCCTTTGTTTTTATTTATGATTTACTGTTTTTTTGACAATGTTTATACCGACAAGAAATATAAATTCATTCCTGTTTTGCTTCTCTCACTAATTTGTATTTTCTTTTCCGTTAATTATGCTGTAAAAGAAATTCCCGTTCTAAAGAAAGAAAGTAATCTTCGTGAAGAGTTAAAATGTTATGTTTCAAAAAATATGGCTGATGATGCCATATGGTTTGTAAGTCCGTCATGGAAAAGAACACCTTTTGTAGAAAACGCTTTGGTCTACGGATTTTGTTATTGCCGACATACCAATCGTTATTTACCGGAACTACTTCAAAAAAATCCAAATATAATTACCTTTGAAGGACAGGATAGACCGGTGAAAATATGGCGAATCCTTCCGGCTTCCTTAGACAGCATACTTGCCACCTGCAAACCCATACATATTTATGATGCCCCCAAAAGAGACACCTATAAATTAGTAAACATGATTACGGAAACAAGTAAAAAGCAAGGTTATTCCCTGCAAATTGACACATTATTTACACAAAAGGAAATGAAAGCACATATCCTCAGTATCCATTTAAACAATAAATCAAATACAAGTTTATAAATTTTTATTTTCCTTGGAATTCGAAACACATAAAAAGCACGACAATGCTTTCAATCTGCTTTTCACCTTTGCGAATGACACCATACTCAACAACGCTAAGAAAATACAACTGATTGAAAAAGCTTGGGTACGATACGTATACCAATAATGCAAATAAGAATGATTGGCCACTATAAAAAACCAAACATAAGGCATAACAGCTATAATTATAAAGAACACAAAATTTTTCCATCCTTCTTTGCGAAAGAAAAATATGACAAATATTAAGAGCAAGCAAATAATAATATTGATATACACCCAATATAACATATCTGCATTCCCCACAATTGCATCCCAACGATTAAAGGTTTTTGGAATATCGGCTTCTGGTGTAATGCGAAACATTACAGTTTTTATAGCATCTCCAATTACGTCTTTATTGGTTGTTAAAGTAGCGATAATCCATTTACTCATCCACGTAAATCCATAGGCAACACCCCATAAGAGAGAATGTAGCGTAATTTGTTTTAGACCCTTTATAAAGGATATTTCCAACTTTTTATGTTCATAAATCAGAAACAAAACCGTTAAAGGTATACCTAAGGTTAATAAAGGAGTAGTTAATAAATCCATATAAGCAGTCAAAGAACCAATTACAAAAAACAACATTAATATATATTGTTTATTTTGATAATGATAACACACCAAAATTGAAGCAAGTAATGAAAGTATCCATACCGGTGCAAATTGAATGGAAAACTGTGTAACATACATATTTGCAAATAATAAACCTCCCATCATAGCCAATGTTTTAACAACATTGGTTTTTCCGCTTAAGACAATAGCTAAGAAAAGCAAAAGTGAAGAGGTAAAGGCATATAACATCCATCTTACTTTTTCGAAATCAGCGATTAAAAACAAAGGTCGACTTAAAAAAGTATTACCATGCCAATAACGGGGATATATTGAATTAGGTTTTTGGGGATTTTCTTTACGATCAACTAAACTCTGTGTCTTAGTCATATCTCCACGTATCTGATGCCTTAACAAAACAAACGATTCAAACGGGTGTACATTATCTATACAATGTATCTGATTTAATATCAAAGCATCGGTAAAATTATCCATTTGATAGGTTTTTTTTGGTATAACGGCAAAAGGATAATCTCCCTGACTTCTCATTCTTTTGGCTGATCGTTCAATGTTTTGTTGAATTTTATGACTGGGAATCATACATGATAAAACCGAAACGATTACATATATCCCTATTAAAGATAATAAAACAAGAATAAAACGAAGAAATATTTTCATAATTTGTTTTAATTTTTAAATGCAATACGTTTTAATTCATACATTTTACGATCTTTTTGAACGATCACATCAAGACAAAGACCGGTAAAAAAAGATTGTATACCTGCCAAAGCCAAAAAAACCGAAACAATAAGGGTCGGGAAGCGAGGCACTAATCCGGTTTGAAGAAACTCTAACAAAATAGGAATAAACAATCCGATAGCT
>MWCE01000079.1 GCA_002069895.1 Bacteroidetes bacterium ADurb.Bin234
CGGAGGCATTTGTATCACCTTCCAGTAGAAAAGTTACACCCCATATTTCAATCCCAATAACAATCATATTGAGTAATTTGGGTGGTGATACTTTGACTTCCTGTAAGATTGAATGGAAAATTAATAATGTGGCACAAACTCCTTATAATTGGACAGGTACTTTGCCTTATTTAGAATCACAAAATGTTCAAATAGGAACCTATACTTTCCCCTCGGGACAAACTACCATAGAAGTAAATACTACTTTACCCAATAATGGTGTTGACAGCAACCAATTTAATGATACCATAGCAACTACAGTCTTCGGTTGTGATTCTGCTTTTGCCGGTGTTTATACGGTTGGAGATACAACTTGTGATTTTGTTAATTTAGATGATGCATTTTACATGCTTAAAGAGTGTGGACTAAGCAGTGATGTTGAATTCCAATTAAAAGCAGGTACTTATGATGCCATGTACTTTACGGGAACCATACCGGGTTCAGGTAGTGGCAAAACCATTACTATTACTTCTATAAGCGGAAATCCCGCCAGTGTTATTATTCGTAATGCTTCTACCGGTGTAGCTTTGACATTGAATAATGCTAAATATTTTAAGTTTAAAAATGTAACCATAGGAACTACTGATAATACTACCACTTATGGAGTACAATTTATAGGATTGTGTCAAGAAATTGATTTCTACGGTTGTAATATTTATTCATCTATTACGGCAACTAGCTCCAGCTATGCAGCCGTTTACTTTACAGGAAACGGTGATAATAGTAATAATTTGACAGATGTAAGGTTTATTAAGAATAATATCTCAGGCGGTTATTATAATATGTACTTCTATCATGGCGGCGGTTCGGTTTCGCAAACTGTTGCCGGAAGAACTACTATTGATAGCAATACGTTTTCAAATGCTTATTATTATAGTATTTATACTTTCTGCATCTGGTACTTCCCAAGTATTTCTCATAATAAAATTACCAATCGTTCTTCCAATGGCACTTTCTTCGGAATGTATATATACTATTACACCACAGTTGATTCATTGGTAGGAAATAAAATTCATATTTCCAATACAACTGGTACTACTTACGGAATATATGTAGATCAATATGTGAATACACAAAGTTGGGGTACTGGCGGTGCGATGTTTGCTGCGAATAATGAAATTATTATTACCAATGCTTCCAGTACAACTTATGGTATTTACACCGGAACAGCGACAACTAATAATATGAAAGCCGATTTTTTGTTTAATTCGATTTATATTTCAAGTTCCTCAACTACTTATGGTTTATATAGAGGATATTGTGCCTCTAGTTATATGATTTCATTCCAACGAAATATAGTATATGTTAATAATCCTTCAAGTACGGTTTATCTTTTATATGTGTATTCAAGTTATGAAAGTTCAAGTTATGGTATTATAAATTATAATAACTACTATCGTAATGGTGGAGGTACTACTTATTTTGGAAATAGCTCTTATACCTCTTTAGCTACATGGCGGAATGCTTATAGTCAGGACATGAATTCCATTAATGTATTACCTATATTTGTTGATCCTACACAAAATTTAGAATTAGCCGACTATAGCAGCGTGATGTGTCCGAATATAGGCGTATTAGAAGATATCAACGGAGAATCACGTACTACATACACTACCTTAGGAGCTTATACCGTATTTATTTATAACGGAAGAAACCTTGGCTTACTTAAATTATTAGAACCTATCAATACTGATCAAATCGGATGCTATCAGGATTTTGCAAGTGTGAAATTTTCTTTTGCAAACAGAGGAAATGTGGATGCGGAATTTTATTCTACACCAGTTACCTTTAAATTGAGAATTAACGGTGCTATTAATTATCAAAAAGACACTATTCTTACATTCGGAAAAATGACACCGACAATTAGGGATACATTTACCCTTACCCAATTACTTCCTGTAAATTTAAGTGGAAACTATAATATCACCTTATGGTTAGAAATGCCGGGGGATGCATATCACATTGATGATACCTTACGTAGTGTGTTTATTGTAGATAAAGTAAGTATCCCTTATGCAACTAATTTTGATACTGTTCCTAATGGCATGGTCATTAATCAATTATTGGGTACCTCAACCTGGAGTGTGGAATCAGGCAGCGGCGTGAATCCTGTTATTTCTCCTGTTTGCGGAAACGGACGTTTGCAATTCTCTTCTGAAAGCAGTCGTGGTTCTCTTGCAAGTATAACATTTCAACCCTTTAATTTGCAAGGTACTGTTCAACCAAGATTCAAATTATGGTATGCTCACGACGATGCCAATCCCGGTGCAAGAGATTATACCGATTTAAAAATTTCTGTCGACGGCGGTGCTACTTATTTCCCGATTTTGCATTTGCAACGTTATAATGCTGCTTATACCACACCTACTTTCGTACGATATGAAGTGGATTTAACTCCTTATGCTCAATATTCTTGTGTGATCTTCTCTCTCGAAGCAGGAAGTTTTGCTGGAGGAAATCAAAATATTGACAGTATTGTTATTATCTCTAAACAAGACATTTCTATTGCTTTGGATATTCCCAATCAATCCGATTTTGTGGCTTGCGAATTGGATAATCAATCCATTATAGCCAATATTATTAATAGTACATCTCAGCGATTTGATTTTGATCAATATCCTTCACAAATCAATGTTGTGATAAGCGGAGCAATAGATTCCGTT